>JAQWQL010000088.1 GCA_029244605.1 Acidimicrobiales bacterium
GGAAATATTCCCTTCCCTTCTGGTATGGTACAGATTCCTGCTCGGGCTAGGGCATCGGGTTGCGCCCCAGTCATTATTTTTTCAGCGACTTTTAGTTCTCCAGAAGTTGGGACAATCTGCCCTGAGCAGACCTTTAAAGTCGTTGATTTTCCGCCACCATTGGGCCCAAGGAGTGCGTATATTTCACTTGGGTACAGGGAGAGGCTGATGCCTTCAAGGATATTTATGTCACCGTAGCCTGCTCTGACTTGATTGAGGGATAGTAGAGGTGTCATTGGTTATTAGCACCTAAATAGGCTTGTAGGACAAGTTCGTGTTGTTGTATTTCTTTAGGAGTCCCATGGGCGATAATGCTGCCGAAGTCCAAAACGTTGACTTTGTCGCATATGTTCATTACGAGATTCATATCGTGCTCGACCAAGAATATTGCTATACCAGATTCGCTCAGTCGTCTGAGAAGTAGTCCGAAATTTTCTGTTTCTTCTTCGTTTTGCCCTGATGCTGGTTCGTCCAGAAGTAAGAGTTTGGGAGAAAGTATGAGCGCTCGTCCTAGTTCTACTAACCGGGCTTGGCCTGTTGGGATTTCACTAACCATTCGATCTTTGGATGATGTTAATCCGGTTAGTTCAAGTATTCTTTCAACTTCTGACTTAATGGCAGTTGGTGACAATTGCAGTCGTGCCTGGTTCCATTGGTTTCTGATTTCAGCTGATACCTGAATGTTCTCAACGACGGACAAACTATTAAACAGCTCGAGTCTTTGAAATGTTCTGCCTATACCGATTCGCGCCCTTTTGTGAGGCGACAATGAACTGATCTTTTGTTCGTCATAAATTATGTCTCCAGAATCTGGGGCTATTAGTCCGCTTATAACGTTGAACAGGGTTGTTTTCCCTGCTCCATTTGGTCCGATAAGTCCAGTAATTGATTCTTGGTTTACGTCAAGTGATACATTATTGACGGCAACGTGACCCCCGAAATGTACGGAGATATTTTCTAGTCTTAGTAGATTAGTCACTTTTTTCCGCCCCTTTCGATGAATGTTGTGGCAGGGCAAGCTCACTATCTAAATATGAGACGAGGTCACTTGTGCATTCATAGTCGATCCCAGCCATTTCTATTGGTTCTATGTGGGCATGGTGAGATTCGTTTTTTCTCGCTTCTGCTAGTAATGGCATAAGGAAAAGGGTCGGTAAGACAGTCATGATAAAGATCCATCCGTTATAAACATTTAGGAGCCTCAAGGACCAGCTTAGAATTATGAGTGCACTTCCTGCAGCAACAATTATTCTGTTCTCTTTCTGTTTTAGAATCCTAAATCCGGAGAATATCTGAGCTCCAACTCCACTTGGATTACGTCCAAGTCCTATTCCGGCTAATGCAGGTCCAAGTAACAAGAAAAAATCTTGGAGGAAGGTGAATAACCAACTGAAGCTAGTCCAGTCTTCTGCTAATTTCCCCCAGAAGTCCCCCATTACGATAAATGCGCATGCGTACACTAGCCCACCGAATAGTGCTCCGCTGATATAGCCAATTCCGCCGACCACAGTAAGCATAAAGAGGGCAAGACCCTCCCAAATGGTGAATGGGTAGTCCTCCTGGATTGTTCTTAAGTTCGATGCGTGGAGCGCTCCTCCAAAACCAGCTATAGATGCTGCCAAGGTAAAGACTGATAATTTCAGTCTCCACATATTCATTCCGAGTGTCGCACATGCTGCCGGGCTATCTTTCATCGCGGTAAGTTGTCGCCCATATGAACTCTTTCGGAGTTTAACTAGGGCTATGGAAATGGCGGAAAAGGTGACGGCAACAAAGATCAACATTGCCCATTGGTTATCGTTGAAGTCAATTCCGAAAAATTTTGGTCTAGGTATATTGAGTGCGCCGTTATTGAAAAGATTGATGGATAAGTCTTCTTTGTCGCCGATAAAAGGAATATCGAAAGTTAATGTTTCGCGCTGTTTGTAGACCATCCTGTCTACGAAAATAGCGAAAGCGAACGTTGCCAGAGCTAAGTAGAGGCCACGAAGCCTTATGGCTGGAAGAGCTACGACTGCACCGACTGAACCAGCGATAAGTGCTGCAACAACTAATCCGGCCATAGACATGCTTTCCCTACTTGCGATTCCCGTTCCGGTTGTTTTGTCGAAAAAGGTGACCAAGAAAAAAATACACAGTGAGAATCCAAAGACACTCCCAATTAGGCGTTGTTTTGTGAGTCCGAATGCTGGGAATACGAGAATGCCAAATCCGATTGCCAATAGAACAGCAAGAGTAGCGAATCCTGCTCCTGTCTCTACAGCTGATCCAACATCAAATTGGAATGCGGCTATTGCTCCAATCCCTGCGAATGCTAGTGGAGCCAGATTTAGTTCTCCGGCATATCCAGTAAGAAGGACCATTGACAAGGCGATTATTCCCATAGTTAAGCCGCGAGTGAGTAGCGCCTCCCACTTGCTAGTTATTATTAAGCTAATTCCGGTAACAGTCAGTATTAGTATGAAGCTCCACGTAATGGCAGATTTCACAGTTGGGACTGAGAATCGTTCGCGTGTAACTGTTATTTGGCTCCCGCGTAATCGTTCTTGGGGCAATAGTAAAAGTACAATAAATAAGATTACAACTGGAAGTGTTGTTCTAAGTTCAGAAAGCCATGGCCATTTTTGGCCGGTGCTTGAGATCCAGTTCCAATAGGAAACTGAGAGTCCAATAACTAGCCCGCCTAAAAAGGTCATGGGAAGATTTTTGAGTTTTCCGAAAATAGCAGCAGCATATGCGTTGACCACTAACAAGGTGAGTGCCAATACCCCGAGTCCTCCAAGGAGAGGCGATATCAAAATTCCTGCTATAGCAGCGAGCACAGATCCTATTGCCCAGCTTTGTAAAGCAGCGAGATCTGGACGACCACCGTTTAATTCGACGAGATCTGGGTTATCAACGACTGCTCGCATCGTCACACCCATCTTCGTATTAAAAAGTAGAAACCTCAGCGAAATCGCTAGTGCTATGGCTACGATGACAATTATGGTTTGATGCCAGGTAATGAATGCGTCACCGATGGACCATTTAGCATTTCGACCAAAAAATGGTTTGGGTATACGTTGTTCAACTCCCTGCCATACCCAGTTTGTTATCCCGATAAACGCGAGCATTACTGCTATCGGGATCACTAGCTTTGTCGTTTCGCTTGTTCCCTTGAGCCCTCGCATTACGACTAGCTGGAGGACTACACCAATTATTGGTGCTGCAATGAGGAGCACGAATAACAATGCTAATGGGGCGGGCCATTGTCCTCCCCAGCCCTCATCCCACCGTAATTGCCAATACAGAAAGGCTGAGAACATTCCGATAGCTCCATGAGCAAAGTTAAAGATTCCAGACGTGGTGTATGTTACTACTAGCCCAGCTGAAGCTATAGCGTATATTGCACCAATGGCTAGACCTACGACCGTGAATGTGATGAGCTCGGTCATGTTTTTTTGTGATTCCCTTAGTCGGTGAATTGGTGCGAAACTCGATTTTCGTCAAGTTTGGCCTGTTCGCTCCATTCAGTCGTGAATGTGGCGGACCAAGAGTCGTCGCAGGCAAATGTTCCTGGCTCTTCTGGGAACACTCGGCTGTATGTGTCATCTACCAGTTCCATAACTAGGCCGCACGGAGGTGTCTCGTTAACCCCAGGGTCACTGGGCACATGTAGGCCACCTCCTGTCCACTGGTCTATGGCTTCAGCTTCTGTTAATACGCAATCGCGGGTTAAGTTTGATCCACATGATTTCGCTGCAGTTGCCCAAAGAAGAAATGCCGAAGCTGTTTGCATTCCGAGTAAAGCTATTTCGCCTTCACTGGATTCCAATATTTTCAGGTAGTCATCTACCGCCTTTGTGGAGTCGCGTTCCTCAAATGGGATGTAGGCGCTTCGAATAAATGTATTATTCATAACGCCATCGGAATTCGCTTTTCTGCATGCATCTTCGTAAAAGTTTGGATCGACAGAGTAGATAGCCTGGAAGTCGTTGACTGCTGCGGAGGCTCTAAAAGCTTGATAGTTAGGTAAACAGGTGCCAGTAAAGTAGACATGTTGTATTCCAGCGTCCTTTAGAGACAATATGAAGGGAGTCCAATCGTCTTCTCCGTTGATGTTATATTCCAAGTTGATGTCGAATTCGAATCCTATTTGAGGGTAAGATGCGAGCACTTTATCTTTGTTCTCAATTGTGGCTGCGAAGTTCCCATAGACAGTTGCAGATGACTTGATAGTTTGTGGGGCGTTTTCAGAAATCCATGTTGCAATTGATAGTGACATTCGGTCGGCTGGGTTGGGAACTGGCTGAATCATCCAAGGGCCATGGGCTGCTGCTGCAGAAACAGTCCATGCAGGAATGTGTGCAAGTTCACACTGGACCCGCGATTCTTCTCCGAAGCCATCCACAGCGAAGCCTTCTCCAACCATCATGAACATTCGTGGGCACGCGTCCAACCAAACGGATGAAACTTCGAAAATTTTTGCATCGTATAGTTCAACAGTTATTTGACGGCCTAGTATTCCTCCCATTTCATTGCATAGATCGACAAAGGCTTGGATCGTGTCTGTTTGAGTGATGTTGAGTCCAAGAGAGCCAACGAAACCTCTATCGTCCCCACCACCAATTAGGATATTTTCATCTGTGACGCCTTGATCTGTAGCTCCAGTTGCATCACCTGGACCGCAGGGCCATTCGATGTCTCCGAAGGTGGGGGCTTCTGGTTCAGGTTCGGTATCTTCGTCTTCTGTCTCTGTTGCTTGTGTTTCCTCAGATTCGGGTTCTTCATCTTCCTGCACTTCGGTGTTGTCTGATTCGTTGCTTTCGGCCGGAGGGGCTTCTTTAACGCTCGAAGAGCTCGATGTCCTCTCGCTACCTCCGCAAGCGGTAGTAAGTAAAGCAATTAAAATCCATGGCGATAGGAATTTAACCAATTTTTTCATGTGCCCCCACAGTTGTTCAATGACCTGACCGTACATTACACCGGTTTGCATCTTGGGTCAGATTGAAAGGTGTTAGTGGAAAGCTTTATCAATTCAATAGGTTAATTATTCTTTTGCCCGTTTTCCTTCAAGAAACTCTTTTCGAGCTCTTTGACCCTCTCCGGCAAGGTTCAACTGAAAAGTGAAACCCTGCTCGTATCTGTAACTTTTTCGAATATCTTGTGTGTCGATACCTATAGCAGATCGCTTTGCTGCTCGAATCGTTAAGGATTGTTTTGATGCGATCCGATCGGCAAGGTCAAGCGATGTAGCTAGTAGCTCTTCTAAATGGACGTGTTTATAGATGGTTCCGTATCCATGGAGTTCTGCAGCGCCTGCAGTTTCGCATGTGTAGAGCATTTGCCGAGCGCGCTGGCGTGGGACAAGCCTTTCAAGATGGGTAAGGGCGCCTAAGGCACCATTGTCGACTTCGGGAAGTCCAAATTGGGAGTCTGAAGCTGCGATAATGATGTCGGCGCACCCAACGAGTCCAATTCCAGTGCCTAGGCAGAAGTCATTTACTGCGGCTATGACTGGAACATCACATTCATTCACAGCTCGGAAAGCTTGGTAGCAAGCTTCATTAACTTGGAGAATTCCTTCGTGGTTGTCAGTATTTTCTAATTCTTTAATATCGACGCCTGCGCAGAAACCTTTTCCTTTAGCTGTTAGTACCAGTGCAGAGATTTCAGGCTTATGTCTTATCGAGTCACATATTGAAGCGATTTCAAATGTGTCTTCGATATTAAGAGCATTCACAGGTGGGTTATCCATAGTTACTTGGAGAACTCCGTTGTCATAAGTGTCTGTATGTATCGTCATGTTACCTCCTCGCTATAACCGAACTCCCATGTCCAAACATTCCGTAGTTGATTGACATTCCAACCTTAGCGCCATCTACTTGCCGCTCCCCTGCTTCTCCTCTGAGTTGCCAAGTTAGTTCACATACTTGAGCTATTGCCTGAGCGGGAATAGCTTCACCAAATGCGCCTAGGCCTCCGGAGGGGTTAACTGGGATTCTGCCTCCTATTGAAGTGTCGCCGTTATGCAAAAGCTCTCGAGCTTTTCCTGGTTCGCATAGTCCGATATGTTCATACCAGTCGAGCTCGTATGCAGAGCTGAGGTCGTAAACTTCAGCAAAGTCTAGATCGTTTGGGGTTATCCCTGCTTCAGAGTACGCGTGTTGAGCAATTTTGTTTTTGAATGTGTGATTTGGATCGCCGTTACTTAGCCATGAGTCCGAAGCCAAGTAGGGCATATCAATGATCGAATTTGGGTAAGTAGGTCCGACGGTAGAGATACCAGAGACCCGGACTGGGTCAGTGATGCCTTTCTTTTTTGCATACTCAAGACTTGAAACAACGAGTGCAGCCCCTCCATCACTTGTCGTGCATATTTCGAGAAGGCGAAGTGGGTCAGCAACTACCGGTGATGCTTCGACATCGCTTTCTGTGAATGTCTTAGTGAAACGAGCGTTAGGGTTTTTGGATCCATGAAGTGAATTTTTAACTTTTACGGCTGCGAAGTCTTTTTTGGTGTCTCCGTATAAGGCCATTCTTCTTCTTGCAAATAAGCCAAAATATGCTGGATTGGAAAGCCCAATTAGTCTAAAACGTAACCAGTCAACGTCTTGTGGGCGGTCACCAGGTACCGGAGCAAACATGCCTTTCGGGACCTGGTCTGCTCCTACTACGAGCGCCACATCGCAAATCCCCGCAAGAATCTGAGCACGTGCGATTGACAACGCTGTGACGCCAGAAGCGCAAGCAGCGTAGCTTGAGGCTAATTGGCACCCTTGAAATCCGAGAGCATTGGCAAATGTTGACCCAGATACCCATCCTGGGTATCCATTTCGAACAGTGTTTGCGCCAGAAACAAATTCTATTTCTTCCCACCCCACGTTGGCGTCGTGGAGCGCTTCTTTCGCTGCATGGACTCCGAGATCAACAAATGATTTACCTATAAATTTTCCCCATTGGTGCATTCCTGCACCTATTATCGCAACTTCACCGACTGCCATCAGGACTCCTCGAATACAGGTTCCCATTTCCAAACCATGTATTCACAATCGTCATCTTCGTACAACACATCTAACGCTATTTGCACATCCATTCCTATCTGCATATCTGAGATTCCTATGCCAGGCATCATCTGGCCGCATATGACCATATTTTCTTTCGTTAGCTCTACCGCGGCAATAACAAATGGGGTAAATGGCTCGCTTGCTATGATGTAAGGGAGAGCTGGTGGGTAGTCAGCAGTTGTATAGCTCCAAACTTTCCCTGTTCTGCTAAGGGGCACTTCATCTCGTTCATTATCCCAAACAGATCGAGGGTCGTTCCCAGCTAATTCTTTTGGGAAATAGTAACTACCCGATGCCTTAGACCTACCACCAAGTAAGGTCGGTTTATTTGTGTCCATTGTGAACATTCCATCAACAGCTGGAACTCGCTTCTTTCCCATATCAGTATTCTAGAGGATCTTGTGGTTGCTTCGTCGTGACTTAAGTTGATCATCTTGTAGAATCTAAAAGTGAACGTAGAAACCCTTGTTGTCACTGACTTAGATGGCACGTTATGGTTTGATGGAGAAGAGTGCCACGCTGCTTCTCTTGACGCCATAGGGCATCTTGGTACCTTAGGAGTCCCACTTCTCGTTGCCACTGGAAGAAGGCTACGAAGTGTCGATACTGCTTTTCACAAACATGGTTTTAAAGGCCAAGCAATCCTCTTGAATGGATCTCTTGGGTATTGCTTTGATGAGATGGAGACTTTTTTCGAAAGAGGGTTTCCTACGAAAAATCAAAATCGAATTCGAGAGATATTTAGAATTTGCGAACTATCGCCATGCTTCTATGCAGATGATAGTTACGTCTACGCCGCATCCCCTTCTACTAGCAAAGGGCACCTGGAAGCAATAGGGTCCGACTTAATTGAATTAGCAAATTTGGGCCTTTTCCCCGATAAGAGAAAAATATTAAACTTTTGTATTCTTGGAATAGAGAAATCTCGTCTAGATGAAGCAGAAGGCTTAATCTCAAGTGAAGGTTTAGGGACCGTTGCCTACTTCGAGGATAGTATGTTTGGAAATCATTCGATTATGGTTCAACCTCCTGCGACTTCTAAATGGTCTGGAGTGCAAGAGTGGTGTAAACATTACGATGTCAATCCAAGAAAGATTATCGCTGTGGGGGATGCCGGAAACGACTTTGAATTACTTGAAGGAGCAGATTTAGCTGTAGTTGTAGAAGGAGCGGAACAGTATTTAATTGATCTAGCTGACGAGATTATCCAAACGCCATCTAGAGGAGGTTGGGCAGAGGTTCTTAATTTCCTATAAATGGTGCGCAGTTAGATATCATTCTCTTGATCAGATAGCCACTCCTTTTTAACTTCTCTCCATGCTTCATCAGTGTGGTTACGTCGCCAATAGGGGGATATCGAAGCAGTTTTAGGATCGACAGAGTATTCGCTGACTAAATATCTTCTCAATTCTCTAACCTCGCTTGCTTCTCCATGAACGAAAATATCAAAATTTTCAGATGCGAATTCGAATTCGCTAATTGCATTCAAGAGTAAGTTAGAAGGCTCCAAAGTGCTTTCTCGGTGGAGCCACTTAAAATCCACAGATGCATCTGAGGTAACAGGAACTTCAAATTCTTGGCTATCGACAACTAGAAATACCACGCAATGACTATCAGGGCCCAGAGCTTCAAGGGAGACACTGATACTGGGTAAAGCTGTCTCGTCACCTGCGAAGAGGTGCCAATCAGCATTGGGGTCTGGAACATAGCTACCATTGGGGCCTTTAAACTGTAGTTTGTCTCCAAGTTCAGCTTGTTGTGCCCAAGGTCCCGCATATCCACTTTCTCCATGCACAACGAAATCAATCGTCAATGTTTTTTCGTCGTTATCCCATTTCCTTACTGTGAAACGTCTCGGCCTCGGACGAAATTCAGCTCCAAGCCCGCGAACTTCATCTAGGTCAAATGGCACCTCATAAGGAGCTTCTGTGGGAACGAAATAGCCGTTTATGTACTGGTCGGTGTAGCCAGTTGAGATAAAATCTTCGAGGTCTCCTCCGGAAAAGGTAATCCGAACTAGTCCAGGCGTAAGACGATTTACTTTGGTTACTTCTGCAAACATTTGGCACTTTCTTTAGTAATTGATTTTACTCAACTGCTGTCGACGGGTCTATTTCTAGTATTTACCGTATTTACTTGGACAGATGATTTCTCCATTTTTGTGTGTAGATATATCATCGAGCTTTAGTAAAGTGAACACGTCACTAATGGAGGTGAGATGGCAATTTCTTCTTGGGATGATTTTCCCGTTCATCAAACAGCAGAATATGTTCGGCATCCGGCGACAAGTGATCGTAATTTCTACGATCGTTATTATTTTAATCTCCATGGTTCCAGCGATGAAGTAATGGCTATTTTTGGTTTAGGACAGTATCCCAACCTCGGAGTTACTGATGGATTTATCGCGATAGGAACCAAAGAGGACCATCGAGTTATCAGAGCATCACGGCCAATCGGCGATAGATCTAGTTTAAAACTAGGGCCTTTGGAATTTCAAGTTATTGAACCTTTGAAGACGATTAACGTTTCATGCGCTAACAATGAGTGGGGAATATCTATGGATGTAACTTGGCATGCAGCCCAACCCCCTTTGGAAGAGCCTCGACAGTACCTCAGAAAAGAAGGGAAAGTCGTATTTAATACACAGCGGTTTGCGCAAATGGGCCGTTGGGAGGGAACTCTGACCACTCCTGATGCGTCATGGAATGTTACTTCTGATAAATGGGGAGGAAGCCGTGACCGTTCTTGGGGCATACGGCCAATAGGCGAAAAGGAGTCTGATGGAATTCGACAAGGTGTTTCAGTTATGGAAGGTTTGTGGAATTATTTTCCGGTAGATTTCGGTGACCATGCCATTATTTATATGCTTCAAGAAACTAACGATGGCACTAGGGAGCTTGAAGAAGCAATGCGCGTATGGAGTGATCCTAGCAAACCAAATGAATGGCTCGGGAGGCCAGAATACAAGCATGAGAGAGTTCCAGGTACACGTATGCTCAACGGTTCTGTTATCTCCTTTAGTGATTCTGATATCGAGATGAAGTGCACTCCCCTATTAGCAAATTATGTTGCGATTGGGACGGGATATGGAATTGAAGATGATTGGCGACATGGAATGTATCAAGGCCCAGATCTAGTAGTTCAAGGCCTTCATCATAAAGTGTCAGATATTTCAGGAATCGGCCAATACGGAGTTGTAGATCATGTTGGCAAATTCGAATACGGCGGAAAGATCGGTTATGGACTGTATGAGCATGGATTCTGGGGGCGTTTTGAGAAATATGGCCTCTCTGATAGGGCAGCTGTTTTTCCTAAATAGGCCCCTAATTCCTGTGAAAGCCGTGACAATTCAAAATTATTTGAGCTAGTCTGATACCGGTCAACGATTAGTACGGGAGAGTTCAACTTAGTTGGCGCCGAAGGAGCAAGGGTCCCCCCGAAACTCTCAGGCAAAGGTACCGTATAGATCGACTAATCTGGAAAGAATGTTTATTCATTCACCGAAGGGGAAAAGCAAAGCGCTGAAGCTCTCAGGTACCAAGACAGAGGGGGACATAACTCTAGCTTATGGAGGAAGTTATGTCGCACCCCGACCGATTCGTCGATCGCCACATTGGACACAATAATAATACTGAAGAGGAGATGCTCAGATTTCTTAGTATTGATTCTGTTGAAGAGCTCATTGACCTAACAGTTCCAAAATCGATCAGAGATATCTCTGAAGACCTTCTCCTACCACCAGCGCTAACTGAAGTTGAAGCTATAAGACAGCTTCGAGAAATCGCTAATAAGAACACTGTCAATATTTCTATGATTGGCCTTGGTTACTACAACACTCACTTGCCATCTGTAATACAGCGAAACATACTTGAAAACCCAGCTTGGTACACAGCTTATACTCCGTACCAGGCGGAAATATCTCAAGGGAGACTTCAAGCACTCCTAAACTTCCAAACAATGATCAGTGATCTTACCGGTTGCGATATTGCTAACTCTTCGCTGCTTGACGAAGCAACTGCAGCTGCCGAAGCGATGACTATGCTTAAACGCCTCCATCGTGGTGATGAAAATCTATTTTTTGTCGACGCTGACTGTTTTCCTCAGACTATCGCAGTTGTTCAAACAAGAGCTAAGGCAATGGGGATAGATGTAGCTGTAGGTGATCCTGATTCTGCTCCTAGTAATAGCTTCGCTGTCTTATACCAATACCCGGGTGCCTCTGGCCAAATTCCGAATCTTGCTGAGTCTATTGAATCTCATCATGCCCAAGGGCGTTTAGTCGCTGTAGCAGCAGATCTTCTATCCCTGTGTCTATTGATGCCACCTGGGGAGTTAGGGGCAGACGTTGTAGTAGGAAGCGCTCAACGATTTGGTGTTCCTCTCGGTTTCGGTGGCCCGCATGCCGCCTACATAGCAACAAAGCACGAGAACCGGCGGACAATCCCAGGACGCATTGTTGGAGTTTCTGTAGATTCACATGGCAATGATGCACTACGGCTTGCTCTTCAAACACGAGAACAACATATTCGACGTGAAAAAGCAACTAGCAATATCTGCACGGCACAAGTTTTGCTCGCAGTAATAGCTGGTGCTTACGCGGTTTATCATGGGCCTGACGGATTGCGCTCTATTGCTGAAAGTGTGCACTCGTTGACCAACAAACTTGCAGCCAACTTCAGAGCGAATGGTATAGAAGTAATAAACGACAATTGGTTTGATACCATTTCAGTCCGGATACCGAACAGTGCCCAAGTCATCTTTGACAGAGCACACGAATTCGGAATTAATTTGAGGTATGTGGACGATGAAACATTATCGATTTCATTTGATGAAACTACGACTGATGTCGAACTTGAGATGGTCTTGCGCGCTTTTGGTATCGGAGAAACCTCAAATGAACTAGTTAGTCCACTTAGAGATTCCTTACTTCGTACTACCCCATTCTGCTCTCACAAAGTATTTAACAGTTATCACACTGAGACTGAGATGCTCAGGTATCTTAGAAGGCTATCTGACCGCGATCTCGCTCTTGACCGGTCAATGATCCCACTCGGGTCGTGCACGATGAAGCTAAATGCGACTACTGAAATGATTCCAATAAGCTGGCCAGAATTTTCTAATGTCCATCCATTTGTTCCTGCTGACCAACGGGAAGGATATGGCATTCTGATATCAGAGTTAGAATCTTGGTTGGAACAAATAACTGGGTATGCAGCGGTTAGTCTTCAACCTAATGCTGGCTCTCAGGGAGAGTTAGCTGGGTTGCTTGCTATTCAGAAATACCATAAATCACAGGGTGATGTTGATCGGGATGTATGTCTAATACCAGCATCCGCTCATGGTACAAATGCTGCGAGCGCAGCTATGGCCGGAATGAAAGTTGTAGTGGTCGAATGTGACGAAGATGGCAACGTTGACTTAGCCGACCTGAAGGAGAAATGCGCCACCCACCATGAATCGTTGAGTTCGATAATGGTAACTTATCCTTCAACTCATGGAGTTTTCGAAGAGTCGATTGTTGAGATTTGTCGTATTGTCCATGCATGCGGTGGGCAGATCTACCTCGATGGAGCCAATCTAAACGCTCTAGTTGGCATAGCTCAACCGGGAAGGTTTGGCGCTGATGTATCTCACCTAAATTTGCATAAAACTTTCTGCATTCCCCATGGAGGCGGAGGGCCGGGAGTCGGCCCTGTTGCAGTAGCAGAACATCTAGCCCCCTACTTGCCTAACCACCCGCTTGTAGAGGATGCTGGGCCCCATTCAGGTATTGGACCTATCAGCGCTAGTCCATGGGGTTCTGCAAGTATCCTCCCCATTTCATGGGCATATATAGCAATGATGGGCAATGAAGGGTTATTACGTGCAACACAAATTGCGATATTAAACGCTAATTACATTGCAAAGAAACTATCTGCATATTATCCGGTTCTTTTTACTGGACAGGAGGGCTATGTAGCTCATGAATGCATAATTGACATTCGGCCAATAACTCAGAGCACAGGTGTGGACGCAGATGACATCGCTAAACGCCTTATGGACTATGGATTCCATGCCCCTACAATGTCTTTTCCTGTGGCGGGAACTCTCATGATCGAGCCGACTGAATCGGAATCTCTTTCTGAGATCAACAGATTCTGTGATGCAATGATTCTTATTAGAGAGGAAATATCTGATATCGATAATGGAAAAATAGCCTACGTTGACTCGATGCTCCATAACGCACCGCATACTGCTGCTCACGTTTCAGGTGATGAATGGAGCCAAAAATATAGTAGGACTGAAGCTGCTTTCCCCGATAGTTTTAGCAGGGAATATAAATACTGGCCCCCAGTTGGCCGTATTGATGGGGCGCATGGAGATAAAAACTTGATGTGCAGCTGTCCTGATATCGATGAGTACCGGTGATCATCTATTTAGGTTAGTTTGTACTGAAGGAAGAGAATCAAATGCCAGATGCAATCGTAGAACGCGATGGTCACATAATGATCATTACTATGAACCGCCCGAAAAGAATGAATGCTATCTCCGGGCCTATGATCGTTCGTATGTACGATGCATACGTTGAAGCATCTGCAGATGACGATATTCGTTGCATCATCGTGACGGGCGCCGAAGGGAACTTCTCATCAGGCGCTGATTTAAAGGCAATGTCCGGTAGTGGTGATGATGCAGACACTGGAATAGATATGAAACAACGTTCGGCTGAGGACCCCGAAATACATTGGAAAGGACTACTTCGCTCATACCGACCTACTAAGCCAATAATTGCAGCCATAGAAGGCGTCGCCATTGCAGGTGGAACTGAGATTCTACAAGCTATGGATATTCGTGTCGCTGGGGAAAGTGCAAAGTTCGGAATATCTGAAGCTCGATGGAGCCTATACCCAATGGGAGGATCTGCAGTACGTCTACGACGACAGATACCTTATACCGTTGCTGCGGAACTACTGCTCACTGGGAAACATATAAGTGCAGTTGAAGCGAAGGACATTGGATTAATTGGCCATGTTGTCCCTGACGGTGGAGCACTTGATAAGGCGAAGGAGATAGCAGAAGCAATTTGTCAAAATGGGCCTCTGGCTGTCGAAGCGATACTTCGTACTTTACACGAGACGGATGGCATGACGGAAGAAGAGGCTTTAGCGCATGAATTCACTTATGGCTGGTCAGTCTTCTCAAGTGAAGATGCCAAGGAAGGCCCCCGTGCTTTCGCAGAAAAGCGGAAACCTCGATTCAAGAAAAAATAACCTACTCTGTAGGGTTGATTACATTGACCAGTGGAAGCGACTGAAGAAATAACTTTGCATTTTTCACTAGTAGCTCTACCGCATTTTCTTCATAGGTATCAAATGAAACAGAGCAGTGAGGGGAAAGGTACATGTTAGGTGATGACCAGAGTGGGCTGTTGCTCGGTAAAGGTTCATTACGAGTAACGTCTAGTATCGCTGCAGCAAGGTGGCCACTTTCTAAAGCCGATATAAGGTCCTTTTCAACTACGTGCATTCCGCGGGCAATATTACAAAAAATAGATCCATTTTTCATTATCTCAAAGCGCTTTTCGTCGAACATATCTCGGGTGTCCTCATTTGCTGGCGCAGCGACTACCACTACATCACAGACGTTAATCATCTCATCTAAGTCATTTACGCTAAAGAGCCGATCAACGTCTACATCTTCACCGCCAGTTGCTGAGCTTTTGCGGACCGCTAGAACAGTCATCCCGAAAGCTTTTGCTCGTATGGCAACTTCTCGCCCAATAGAGCCCAAACCAATAATGCCGACCGTTTTGCCAAAAGCCTGAGAGCCGAAATGGGCCCTCCATTCATTTTCTGACTGTTGTAAATCCAATACCCTCAGCTTTTTCCAAATTTGTAAGAGTCGTGCGAAAACAAATTCAGCAATTGCCGGTGATGCTATTCCTCTTGCGCTAGTTTGCAATGCTCCCATCATGGATAATGCTTGAGAGTCGATATGGTCATATCCTGCTGAAACACCTTGAAACCAAGCCAGATTTGGAAATAATTGGCTTGGGTTACTGGGAAGGTCCATCCCCACTACGACGTTGCAGTCACTCCATTCGGCAATATGGGAGTCTTCTATAATAGGTTCCATGTGTGTTCCAGTGTTCATGCCATTGTTAAGTCCGCGAGATGACCGCAACTCATTGCTTTCCATATACGGGGTATTTACGATTTTTACTGGAAAGTTATCGCAGAACTCAGTAAGCAAGGCATGTTCTTTACGAAAGGGAAATAACATTCCGATTTTTAATTCCTTAGCTACCATCGTACCTCTTAGCATCTATCGCTCACTTAAGGGTAGTCTGCGCTAAGGGCAATTAATGAGGAGATCGGCTTGAAGAACAAAATTGCAGTAATTACTGGTGGAGCAAGTGGGATTGGCAAATCGCTGTCCTTTCGTTATGGGCGCGCTGGTTACAAAGTTTGTATAGGTGATATAGAAGAACCTGCTTTGAATAAAACAGTTAAAGAGCTCCAGAATGAAGGAATATCAGCCTCAGGGACTGTCCTTGATGTCTCCAGTAGTTCATCAATGAAAAGCTTCACCGATACTGTCGTGTCTGATTTCGGAGTTCCAGGAATCGTATGTCTTAACGCCGGAGTTGGGGCTGGTGGCCCAATGGATACGGTATTAACAGAAGATTGGGAGTGGATTCTTGCAGTCAACTTATGGGGTGTCATATACGGTGTGCAGAATTTCCTACCGCTACTGAAAGAAGAGGACGAGGGCCATATCGTCTTTACGTCTTCAATAGCAGGGCACCTTTCCTATCCGGGGATGGGGCCATATAACGCTAGTAAACATGCTGTTCTAACAATTGCTGAGACGCTCTACTTCGAATTAGAGCAATCCGATTCAAACGTTGGCGTCAGTGCTCTCTGCCCTGGTCTAGTGAGAACAGGTATTCTCGATAGTGGTAGAAATCGCCATGAACAATATCAAGTCCCAGCTTTGGCTCAGGAGCTAACTGAGGACGACCGTAAAGAACTCATCGAAGAAGTTTACGCTAATTCCCTTTCTCCAGATATTGTTGCAGAACTGGTTTTCGATGCTGTTAAGGCTAACCAATTTTATATCTTCACTGACACTGCCCATGATCAACATATGAAAATAAGGCATCAAAGGATAGAAGAAGGAGCAAATCCATCAATGGACGGAAGTCTTATCGACCACATCACAATAGGTATCGATGAACAAGGAAAGTAAGACTTCGGTGAATCGCGAACACTTTGACTTGATTATTATTGGAACGGGGAGCGGAAATTCAATAATTACTCCCGAGTTTGACGAATGGAAAATTGCAATTATTGAAAAGGGCGTGTTCGGAGGAACATGTTTAAATCGCGGCTGTATCCCTTCAAAGATGCTGGTTCATACAGCAAACATAGTAAACGAGATTATTGACAGCGAAGCCTTAGGGGTAGATGCATCTGTAGAAAGTATTCGATGGGCAGACATTATGGATCGGGTATATAACCGCATAGATCCAATAGCAGAAGGTGGAGAAAGCTACAGGCAGCACTTGCCAAACGTAACCGTGTATAAAGGGCACGCTAGGTTTGTGGGCAATAAAACTTTAGAAGTTAACAGTCAAGAATTAACTGCAGAGAATATTGTTATTGCAACTGGGGCTAAACCATTTATCCCAGATATAGCTGGTCTAAATAAAGCGAATTTCCATACCTCTGATTCGATAATGAGGATCAGCAAATTCCCTGAATCAATGACAATTATCGGAGGTGGCTACATAGCCACTGAACTCGCTCACGTTTTTTCTTCCTTGGGGTCTAGAGTTTCACTTGTTGCTCGAGGACAACGTCTGTTAAAGGCACAAGATAAAGAGATCAGTGAAAAATTTACCGGAGTTTTTAGAAAACAAATATCTCTTTATCTCGAATCAGAAGTACAAAACGTAACTACGAATGAAGCCGGAGGCGTGAACGTTTCGTTTATGTCCCCTGTCGGTCTATCGAGTATAGAAAGCGACATCTTATTGGTTGCTACAGGAAGAACTCCCACTACTGATGAGTTGAGTCTCGAGACGACAGACATAGCAATAGGAGAAGAAGGTTATGTGGTCACAAATGAACAAATGTCTACAACTGTTCCAGGGGTTTACGCATTGGGTGATGTTACGAATCCAGCCCAGTTAAAACATACAGCCAACGCAGAAACAAGAGTTATATCCAACAATCTAATTCACCCAAACTCCCCGGTTTCCATTGATTTACGCCCTACTCCCTACGCCATTTTTACACGTCCGCAAATAGCATCTGTTGGCGCAAATGAAGAAGAGTTAACTGCACATCGAGTTGAATATATAACAGGAAAAGGAAATTATTCTGAAATCGCTTACGGATGGGCCATGGAGGAGACTGATGGCTTCTGTAAAGTACTTGCGGATCCACATACTGGAAACATATTAGGGGCTCATATTCTCGGACCGCATGCGTCAACTCTAATTCACCAACTAGTTCAAGCGATGAAGTTTGGACAAACTGTACATGAGCTCTCAAGGGGAATGTTATATGTGCATCCGGCACTTAATGAAGTCGTAGAAATCGCTTTAATACATGCATCAGAAGCATGTTATTGAATTAACCTGTGTAACAGATTTAATACCCACACCTCAAGCCTAGATCTGCTCTATCCTCTGATATATGGGTAGCTCATTCGGTTCTATTTTTCGCATTCATACTTTTGGAGAATCACACGGTCCGGCCGTCGGCGTTGTTATAGATGGTTGTCCTCCGAGATTTCAGATAACCAATGAAGATATCCAGCGTGACCTTGACCGACGTCGCCCCGGCCAAAGTCGCCTAGTAACCCAACGCGATGAATCCGATACGGTAGAGATCATAAGTGGCATATCCGATGGAAGGACACTTGGAACGCCCATAGCATTAACTGTTCGCAACAAGGACCATCAAAGCGGGGCGTATGACCATCTAAAGGACGTTTATCGACCTTCCCATGCAGACTATACAACTGATGCTAAGTATGGAATTCGAGCGCATGAAGGTGGAGGGCGCGCGAGTGCCCGTGAAACAGTAGGGAGGGTAGCTGCAGGGGCTGTTGCTAGGAAGGTACTGTCTGATTATTGCGGTGTTGAAGTGCTCGGGTGGGTTCACAAAATTCACAAAATTGAATCCAGTATTAACCCATCGGAAGTCACCTACGAAATGGTCGAATCCGACCCCACACGATGTCCCGACTCTCAAGCTGCCGCAGCTATGACCGACGCAATTACTGAAGCACGCAAGGATGGGAATAGCTTAGGTGGTGTCGTCGAATGCATTGCGCGCAATGTCCCAGTCGCTCTTGGTGATCCAGTATTCGATAAGTTAGAGGCAGATCTTTCTAAAGGGGTCATGAGTTTGCCAGCGGCAAAGGGTTTTGAAATTGGCAGTGGTTTCCGTGGAACTGAAATGACCGGAAGGGAACACAATGACTTATTCGAAATAGACGAAAATGGAGAACCGCGTACGCTGACGAATAATTCCGGTGGAATCCAAGGGGGAATATCAAACGGCGAAGACATTATCTTTCGAGTAGCGTTTAAACCCACGGCCACGATTTCATCCGCTCAACAAACAATCGATAAAGACGGTAATACTGTTAACCTCTCCGCCAAAGGAAGGCACGACCCATGTGTGCTACCGAGAGCCGTTCCTATGGTAGAGGCTATGGCTTGCCTGGTTCTTTGTGATGCTCTTCTTCGCCAATTAACAGTGGATGTCTTTGCTTAATTATCAAATCTCTTATTGTTGGGCGCTATAGAAAGGCAACTTTACTACCTTTGCTTGACTATCACTTCGATCTCCACTTACAACAACATCCGTGTTGATCAATATTTCTGAGGGAATATACCCCATTCCTATTCCTGAGCCGAGAGTGGGTGAAAAGTTGCCACTGGAGATTTCGCCGACCTCTATTCCGTCCAAAACTATTTTTTGTCCTCGTCGTAAAGGCCTGCGACTATTTGATGCAAAACCACGCAGGAGTCTCTTAGGCCCATTAGTCATTTCGGATTCGATTGCCTTGCGCCCTATAAAATCGCCTTTTGTCATAGAAACAACCCATTTCATATTTGCCTGAATCGGAGAAATACCCTCTCCCAGTTCATTGCCATGTAAAGGCAATCCAGCTTCGAGCCGCAACGTATCTCTGGCTCCAAGTCCCGCTGGGAAACACCCAGAGTCTTTTAGCAAATTCCATAACCAACTAGCATTTTTAGTGGGGACACTTATTTCAACTCCATCTTCACCTGTATAACCTGTTCCAGCCACAATCATTGAACATTGATCAATATTGATATTTTCCACATGGAATCGCTTAACATTAGCCGCACCAATTGACAATGTTTCAAGAACGTTGCGTGACTTTGGCCCTTGGATAGCTATAACTGCTCGATCTTTTGTACTGTTACGCACGTCCAATTCGCGATTTCGTTGTCTTAAAGCATCTTCAACGCGTTTAGTATTTGAAGCGTTTGGCATTATTACAAATTCGTCCTCGCCTATCCACCAAATGATGACGTCATCAATGACATGTCCTTCTTCGTTTAAAAGATGGGAGTACTGGGCTTTCCCTTGAGATATGCGCGAAAGGTCATTTGTAAATATGTATTGCAATTCGCTGTAAGCGTCTTTCCCCTTAACGCTAACTGCGCCTAAGTGCGAAACATCAAACATCACGCACCCTGACCGACACACGCGATGTTCTTCCAAAGTGCCACTGGGGTACGAAATGGGCATTTCCCACCCTGCAAATTCAGCTATCTTCGCGGAAAGGCGGATATGTTCCTCAAAGAGAGGTGATCGCGTTAATGCCATGCTGTTGGATTTAATTAACTACCAAATGCTGGGATCTGGTCAGAAATTGATTCTGGAAGAGATTCGGCTGTTTCAGGATGCAGCTCAACGATAGCGGCATCTATTTCTTCCTTGACGTTTGATAAAGGAAGAATGTTCAAGACGCCCTGCCCCTTTTGAATTAGATCGATAATTTCTTCACCGCTCTTAACAAGAACTGACTTGTTGCCCGATATCACTAAATTTGCTGAAGCTACATCTTCTCCAAGATTCTCTTTCAAGTACGTGAATACTTCACGTACAAGCTCTAATTTGATTCCTGCGTCGAGTAGGTCTTTGACGACTCTAAGTTCAAGTAGGTCTTTGTAGGAATAGGCTCGTCGACTCCCACTTCCCTTCGCAGCTTCCAAGGACGGAACGATTAATCCGGTACGAGTCCAGTAATCGAGTTGCCTATAAGTGATACCAACAATTTCTGATGCTCTGGTACCGCTGTAAGATTCTGTAGAATTATTTTTCTTCATTGCTAGCCTCCCTTTTTGCAACAGTAAAGAAATACACTTAAGAAATTACGGTCATGTAATCACTTAAAGGGTATGTGTACATTCTGATATCCACAACTTTGATCGAAATTGGCCTTTAAAACAGTGCGTTTCGTCTGAAAGATTAGATATTGTCGCCTAGAAAGTCATCTGGTGTGACATCATCGAGGAAATCTCTAAATTCTGCTAAGACGTGTTCTTCTTGATTGTCATCATCTGGAATGTGATAACCAGCTTGCTGTAAGACGTCATCGACTACATATATTGGAGTGTCCATTCTTAAAGCGACTGCTATAGCATCACTTGGCCGACAAGAAATCTTTCTTGTCCCTTTTTCGCCCCTAACATGTAGTTCCGCAAAAAACGTCTTATCTTGTATTTCAGTAACTACAACTCGCTGCAATTCAGCATCAAGAGCTTCAAGCACAAGTGTTAGCAAGTCATGGGTAATTGGCCTAGGAGGTTCAACTTTATCCATAGCTAATGCAATGGACGTCGCTTCAGAGTTTCCAACAAATATCGGGAGGAACAGCCCTCTCTCCGTCGATTCACGAAGCAATACAATCGGTGCTGAAGCTGGAAGCTCTACCCTGACGCCGACTAGCTCCATTTTGATCATATGTAGAACATAACTGTCTTTTTAAAGAATCACTCATTTGATTGAGCCATTTTTATAAGCCCGTTGCTTCTAGTGAATTAATCGTCTAACTAGCAATGACTTCAATTCATTGCCGAGATGGGATAGCTCAGTGACAGCGTAGTCAGCTTCGTCGCCTGCCAATCCGACTAGCCTTTGGTCAAGTAGAGCTGCTTCACTGTCAGCTGCTCTACGGTATGCGCGCAGGTGCCTGGGCTCTATACCGAACCCAAGAAACCTAGCGACAATTTGACCTATAAGAAGATCATCTGCGTTGTAGGTGTCTCCAAGGGATTCATTTTTTTTCGGAAGGAGTCCGTATTGCTCTATTGAGGCAAATTCGCCTTCGCTTAGACCGCTTCTTTGAAGTATCTCCGTCTTTGTTATTTCTACAGAATCATCTGGTGGTAGTGCAGGATCAACGTCGTGAAACTTGTGTTCATTTAGAGAGGACGCATCGAGATTCTTAGCTCCGGAACTTAGGCGTTCACGAATGACTCGCAATGGAAGGAAATGCTCTCTTTGTTGACGGAGCACCCACCGAAGTTGGTCTAGATCTGTCTTAGAGTACTTCCGATATCCAGTTTCAGTTCTTCGTGGGTTTACAAGGCCTTTGGACTCTAAATAGCGTACCTTCGATATTGTTAAGCCAGAGAATTCGGTTTGAAGGGTTTCAACAACTTCACCGATTGTGTAAATGGGAACGTCACGCACTAACTAGATTCCTGAAAAAAAACCAGTTTAAATTTACCAATTTGGATTGTATCTCCGGGCGTTATTGAGATTTCTTCATCAATTTGTTTCATGTTGACATAGGTGCCATTCAATGAACCTACATCGCGAACGCTTACACTCTCAGCGGATAACTTAACTTCTGCGTGCCTTCGGGAAACAGTAATATCATCGAAAAAAAGGTCACTCTTCGGATGCCTCCCTAGCGTAGAGATATCACGACCTAGGAGGAACCTTGATCCGGCTAGAGGCCCCTCAGTAACGACGAAACCTGTTCCAGATTCTGATACGGCTTCGATGCCCTCTCCCCCATCAGATATAAAATACGTTTCTGTAGGCTCTTCAGAATCCATAATCAGCTCTCTATCAATGCTCCGTATTGTTCCGCTGTCAATAGGTCTGGAAACTGGGAGCCATCAGCGAATTCTATGGCGCAAATCCAGCCTTCCCCATAAGGATCTTCGTTCAAAAGTTCAGGAGATTCAGATAGGTCTTGATTTGTGTCAATTATTGTCCCAGCGATAGGAGCATAAATATCAGAGACTGATTTCGTTGATTCTACTTCAGTAATACTTGCTCCAGCTGTTACTACCCCTCCTACATCTGGGAGGTCAACGAAAACTACATCACCTAAGGCATCTTGCGCGTAGTCAGTTATACCTATTACTGCTCGTTCAGACTCAATCCGTACCCACTCATGATCTGACGAATACAGTAAATTCTCAGGTATGTTCATAATTCGACTTTACACCCTGTGTGGTTAGATTTCCTCCTGAATTTTACTCCAGTTACTCCTTGTGAAGTGAAAGAGCTTTGCGTGCAAGGGGAATATAGCCAAACGCAGCATAGTAGTGAAGAATTAAGGAAGGTATCCCTATGGAGTATGCGATTACTTCCCATACGACTGATTGGGTTCCAATTGTTCCGGCAGAAATTAGGAAAAAAGGAAAGACGAACATTAATCCGAAGCTGCTTGTTTTCCCTAACCATGTAACTTCTAGTGCTCTTGCACCTAAACCAGCTAAAATCAAAGCAGCAATAGCTACTACGGATTCACGAATTAGAGTAATTACCCCAAACCAAAGTGGAACAGACCCATCTAGAAGCATGGAGAATATAGCTACGAGGAACATTACCCTATCAGCAGTAGGGTCGAGGATCTTTCCAAGATCTGATACCTGATTGAATCGGCGAGCTATCCAGCCATCAACCCAGTCTGTAGCCCCTAAAATTCCTAATAGCAGCGCAGCAGCCAATCGACGCTCTTGGCCCAAAAGCAGCCAGACAAATATGGGAACTGCGCCAAGTCTAGCAATCGAAATAACATTAGGGACTGTGCAAACGTTGTCCTTCCAGTTCAGATTTGAGGATGAATCGTTATTTGCTTCCATTGGAGTTTCCATAGTTCTATTATGTACCAGAGGTTAATTTATGTCTTCAGTCTTTACTAAAATTATCAATGGAAGTCTGCCCGGACACTTCCTATGGAAAGATAACACTTGTGTTTCATTCCTATCTATAAATCCGATTTCTCAAGGCCATGCTCTTATTGTTCCAGAAATGGAAATTGACCATTGGCTTGATCTACCTCCAGAAGTCAATAAACATCTTATTGAGATCGGGCAGATAATTGGCTTAGCGCAGATGACTGTATACGAACCCTTACGTGTAGGTATGGTGATAGCCGGATTAGAGGTACCTCATACTCACTTACACGTTATTCCAATGGATGGGATGAAGGATCTTGACTTCTCGAATGCTTCTACGAGCGTAGACAATAATGAGCTTGCAAAGAATGCAGCAATGTTAAGGAACGCTATCAAGTCGCGTGGCCATGGTTGTGGGGTATAGGATTTAATCGTTCGATAACGACGTAAGCCTATACTTCTCTACTTCTGAAGGCGTTACGTAGGCTTCAATTCCAGCATTGCTATAGATCTGAACAAATCGTTGCCCTACACGTATATCAGCCTGAAAGTCAAGGATGTCGACTCCTATCCAACCTTGAGGAACTTCGCTACGGTCAAAAATAAACCAATTAACATTTCTGACGGCCTCAGATCCAAGCCTGTCATCATATTGATTTGGGAGTGAGAATTCCAAGAGTGCTGTTCGCTCACTTAACAGAGGAAGAATTTTACCTGAAGCACGCACAACAGCATCTTCAGGAACTAATTCTGCTACTTCTAACCTTGCTACATCAATAGGATTTTGCCTCCCCCAAGACCAAGGCTCTTCGTATGGTGACGTTACAGAATTCGCTGCGAAAAACACGGCGGAAGTGAAAAGAAGGGCTCCGATTATCGCTCTATCTACGTTCACTCTTTGGACGATAATACTTCCGGTTTTTGCAAGAGCAAAGACAAGCGCGATGAACACGAAAGCTGTAATTGGCACTGTCTGACTAGCCTCAGATAATTCTCCTTTCTGCACATCAGCTGTTAGATATAACGCAAATAGTGGCAGAGCTGGAGTTAAGTAACGGGGTGCTACAACAGGAAGGAATAGAACAGGGGCGAGCAAAGATACCCCAACTAAGAAATTTGCCTGAGAGAAAAGCTCAGAGAGGAATGTCCATGGGCTTAGAATAATTCCCCAAACAATAGCGAATGGATTGCCGCTACCGTAATGGTTGAATGCCTCAACATGGGGGTAATGGCCGGCGTTATATAAGGGCTGAATTCCCAAGATAAATATTGTTGACCACGATATTCCTAGGCTTATTGTTTGATATCCGGCCTTTTTTTTGCCTTCGATCAACCACAAAATCCCAAGACCAGCTATTGCAATGCCCAGATCTGCCCTTGTAAGTAAAGCTGCTGTTAGAAATATCCAGTATCTCCATGTTCTATCTGTGAAACCAGCATAAACAGCGCATAGTAACAGTGGAAGGGCTAGTGCTTCGAGGTGGAATCCTGCAATATTCACCGCGTGCACAGCACTGTACAAGCTGAAAACCAGCAATATAGCTGTGCTTGCACCAGTTCGTAAATTCGCTACATTGCGACTGATTCTCCACAGAGGAACTACTGATAACGCAAGTGCACCAGATTGAATAATTATAAGAGTTATCGCGGTTGGAAACAATTTTGTGAAGGCAGCGACGGGGTATATCAAATATCCGCCTTGAAGAGATAGAAAGTTTTGTCCAAGTAATGATGCGTCTGGCGTGAACCCTTCACCAATTAGCCAGACTGATTGCATAATTGAAGCAAGACCGGCGTCTTGACTTAACTCGCGAGACCGTGCGAGGGCTAGCAGTGCGAAGATACCCCAAAGTGTTGCCACGCAACACCACGGGAAGAAGCGATCGAAAGCTGCACTCTCAAATCTTGCTTGCCATTTAAGTAATTTATACTCTAGACGTTTTCGCCAATGTAAAGTCATGTCTAACTAAATTAGCAGAGTCGCACCTACATCAGAAATATCCATAAGAGGATACTGAGAATCAGTGTCTAGTAAGAAATGTAGTAGAGGGCTCCGGCTGCGTTGTTTCCTATGACATTTCTTCCGGGGGCGCCGACAAGTAGTCCGTTATTTAATACAGAAAAAGATTTCCCAAATAATGCTTGCGCTTGTGAGTTTCCACTTATAGCAGACTGGTAAGGATAAAGTATTTGGTCATTCGCCGTCGAAATTTCATTGTTTAACCCTGGAAGTATTGCAACTGCACCAGCATTTAATTTT
>JAQWQL010000090.1 GCA_029244605.1 Acidimicrobiales bacterium
AGAGGATGAGGAAGAAGAAGCACCGAAAGATGCTTAAACGGACTCGAGCTCAACGTCAACGTGGAAAGTAAATACAACTTTATCTCTGGAGACACCCTGCTCTGCTTTTTCGGTGGGTAACACTTCAGGTAAATGCGGGGAGAGTTCGGGCTACGACAAATCCCTCACCTGGGAAATTACCTTCTACGAACCACGTCGATCCGCTTCCGGCCAATTTTGGCTTTAACCCAGTATGGGTTTCTAGAGCGTCTTTCCACTTGGAAAGTTCTGGGCAAACCCTTAGTGCGGCAGATTCGAGGTCATTTCCATTGTTTCCTGTAGGCCCGCCCAATTTATCCCATTTCTGGTATACCTCAACTGTGGAGCAGCCTATAGGCGGAGTAACAAGAGTGAAAACACGCTCCTCATATTGAAGCGGCTCGATAATCTCCCCGATTCCTCGAACTATTGCTCTGCCGCCAAAGAGGTTGAATGGAACGTCTGCTCCTAACTCAACTGCTTTTCTTGAATCCGTGTACCCGTAATACCTTAGTACTGCTGCAGCGTTTCCTGAGCCCCCACCTAAGCCACCTTTGGGAGGAATTGATTTGTGCACCTCAACTGATGCATCCGTGTCTAGAAAATTTAGTGCCCTCATGACTAGGTCTTCTTCAGGGGTTGGTTCGATCGGATATTTACCTTTATAAATGACGCTTCTTCTCCCCTCTTTAAAAGTTATCGAGTCAGTTAAATCGAGAGTTACCATCTCTGATTCAATCAAGTGATAGCCGTCCTGCCTTTGGCCGGTTATCCGAAGAGACAAGGTTAATTTCGCCGGAGAGAAAATCTTTTCATTGTTGCTTATGTTCATCTTTTCGCCCACCTCCAGCTGCGATTGCTAAAGATACCCAATTCTCCATTGTTAGATCCTGAGGGCGAGACTTTGGGTCAATTCCGGCGGAAGAGAATGCAGTGTTCTCGATATGGTTCTTTAGGGATTTTCGAAGCATCTTTCTTCTTTGTCCAAATCCGGCCTTAACCAATCTCCACATAACTTCTGGATTAACTTTCTCAACGTTCTCCCGGCGCGAAAACTTCAGAAGCACTGAGTTCACTTTCGGCACAGGGAAAAATACTTTTGGAGGGATTTGACCGACAATTGAGACTTCTGCCCAGTACTGTGCTTTTACCGAAGGAATCCCATAATTGGAAGTCCCTACATTTGCAGTAAAGCGTTCTCCAACCTCGCGCTGGACCATCACTAATATTTCTGTTATCTGAGGAGCATGGTCGAGGAGATCTATGAGGAGGGTAGAACTGATGTTATATGGCAAATTTGATACCATTTTCCACTGACCGGGCCTCATTGCAAAAAATTCGCTCCATCGAATGTCCATTGCATCTTTATGTAGAAGTTCTGTTTTCCCTAGCATCTCAGCATTTGTAAGTGTTTCTTTGAGTGCGGGAATAAGATAACGGTCAAACTCAACAGCTACGATTTGCTTTGCCTCGTTAAGACCACAAGTAAGGGCTCCAAACCCAGCTCCGATCTCTAATATTTGATCCGTTGGGCCTATCTCAGCCAATCGGACTATTTTTCGAATGATGTTTGGGTCGGTAACGAAGTTCTGGCCGAGAGAGCGTGATGGACGGATAGAGTGACGATCTAAAATCGATTGGATCTCTCTATTCCCCATTAGCATTAGCAGCTCAAATCCTCATATTGGCTTTAGAAGGGTACGTTGATCTAGCGAGCTTTGTCATGAGTTCCGTATCATGTCGTTTCTATTGATATCCACTTAATAGGTGGACCAGTGGACCCATCCTCCACCTCTTGCCTGATATAACAACCATGCACTTACATTTATATTGGCGATTGGGTCATATGGGCTCGCTCCAGAGTAACCAGCGGAAATAGCTCTTTGGTCCCAGTATTGGGGCATGTGCTGCATGAGACCAGCAGCTCCGCTTAACGAGTTAGTTGCCTCTGGCTGGCCTCTGCTTTCGCGGTGCATGATAGTGAGGAATAAGTCAACGTCGCTTGAAGGCCCACCGTATGCTGCGATAGCGGCTACAACATCATCCCGCCATCGCTCTACGTTAGGGATAAATGTTTCGTTGATTTCTGGTGCCGAGGGTGAAGATTCTTCCGGCGGTTGAGGTGTGGGGGTTGGCTGGGTAGGCGCAGGGGCTGGTTGAGAAGGGGTAAGGGAAGCTTGTTGTACAGGGGTAAAGCTAGAGACGAGTTCCATTTCCTCACCTTGACCAACGTAATTAGGAATGAACGAGGAAGAGGAAACATTCTGATCTTCGGGAATATTAGTAGATGACTTCTTTGGGGCATCTACCTCATCTTTTACATCTATTTTTTCAGTGATTAGTGTCTCCTGTATTTCGCCTTGTTGTTCCTCTCGGGTCTCTCGTTTTTCAGCATTTGACGATTCTGAGTCGGCTTTGGAGGTCTCTATTTGTGGGGAAGGGTTGTCTTGACTTATCGCAGGTCCGAGAGATTGTTGTTCATTGGGTCCGGTGAGGGATATCACAACAGAGGCCACGGATAAAAATACGATAAATGTCGCCACAATCGGAAAGCGTAACGCGTGCAGTATTCGGTACCCCGTCTGTTCTTCCAGCGTTCAACCTCCGCCTCGCCGCCACGTTCTTACATTATGTGCGTGGTTTTACAAAATTGGCAACACCCATCCTGTACTGATTGGAATTTAAGGATTTTCAATCAGGTCAATTATTGGAATTCGATAAAAAGAATGTGTCGTTTCCCAAAGTTGCTCTGAAAGGGCTTTGAGGTCCATTGCCCGTTTTTCAGCAATGTAAGAGCCGATAATAGGGAGGTTACATGGTGAATTTTGTTGCCCGCGTAATGGGACGGGTGCAAGATATGGGGAATCAGTTTCAATCATGAAACGATCGATAGGTGTCAGCAGCATTGCTTCTTGTATCTCATGAGCGTTTTTAAAGGTGACTATTCCAGAAAAGGATAGCAATGCCCCTAAATCGAGTGCTTTTTCTGCTTCTTGCGGCCCTCCAGTGAAACAGTGGAAAACTGTCCTTGCAGGTGGTTCCTTATCTTCTAAGATAGAAAAAATCTCTTCCCAAGCATCTCTAGCATGAATAATAAGTGGTAAATCAAATTCGTGTGCCAGATCGATATGTTCTGCGAAAATTGCTCTTTGGATTGGAGGAGGCGAATAGTTGTAGTGATAATCTAAGCCGCATTCACCGACAGCTACAACATTTGAATTCTGGAGAAGGTCTCTAATACCTGTAAGACCTTTTGTAGCTTCATGTGGGTGGACCCCTGCGGTAGAAAATACTGAATTTGGAAATTCCTGTGATAAGGAAAGCGCTTCATGCGATGTTGTGAGATCTGTCCCTACGTTGACTAGCTTGTTTACTCCTGCTTCTTTTGCATTGCTAATCGCTTCTCTGCCCTTATCGTTGTTTTCTACATGACAATGATTGTCCACCCATTGTAAGGATGTTGTTTGCTGCGGTTCTGTTGTCATCTTGCTTGTCAAGTTTCAATTTTGTTGAAAAGTGGGTCAGGCTTAGGGATCGGTAAACCAACTGATAATGGGACTCGTTCCCACCCCCCCGGCCGGCCTAAAAGCTCATCGAGTTTTTCTGAGGAGAAAGGGAGGAACGGACTTAACATCACACGAATCCCGTTAATAGCGCTGAGCGCAACATAAAGTACTGTCTTAGCTCGGTCTGGGTCAGTTTTTGAAAGTTTCCAGGGTTCCGTGGCGTTAAGGTATCGATTTGTCGCTTGTGCTGCTTCCATACCTTTCCGCAACGCTGCACGTAGCTCAATAGCTTCAAATAGTTCAGCAGCCTCTTCAAGAGATCGATCAACGAATTCGAGTAAGGATGTATCTTCTTTATCGTATTCTCCTGGCTCAGCGACAACTCCATCGCAGGTCTTGTGTGTCATCGAGAGGACACGATTAACTAGATTCCCCCAATTCGCTACTAATTCTTCGTTGATTCGCCTGGCTATCTCTTCATGTGAGATTTCTGTGTCCGCTTGTTCTGGGAAGTTCGCGGCGAGAGCGTAACGAAGCGCGTCCGCTTGGAAATGTTCAAGGCCTTGCTCAATTGTCATTCCAACTCCCCTGCTTGCTGATGCCTTTCCGCCTTTAAATGTGACATATTGGTTCGCAGGAATATCGTCGGGTAGATGGAGCTCCTCGCCATCCAGTTGTGCACCTACTGCCATAAGTTGGGCTGGCCAGAATAATGCATGAAAGGGGATATTGTCCTTCCCTATGAAATAGACATGGCGTGCTTCATCGTTATGCCACCAATGTTTCCAGCGTTCGGGGCTTCCTTCTCTCTCTGCCCATTCTTTTGATGCTGAGAGATACCCAATGACAGCGTCGTACCAAACATAGATTCTTTTCCCCTCACCGAGATCTTCAACCGGTAACTTGACACCCCAGTCAAGGTCTCTTGTTATTGCTCGGTCAATTAGTCCTTCATCACGGAGCCACCCCATTGCGAAGTTGATTACATGGTTTCTCCATCCTTCTTTGGAACTGAGAAAAGTTTCGAGAGAGTCGTTGAAGTCGGAATAGCGGAAGTAAAAATGTTCAGTTTCTCGTGGAACTGGGGTCGAAGATGACATTTTTGATTTTGGGTTAAGGAGCTCAATCGCATCATAGGTTTTTCCGCAGTCGTCGCATTGGTCTCCTCGTGCTTCGTTTGAGCCGCAATGGGGGCAGGTTCCTTCTACATAGCGATCTGGCAGGAACCTACTTACCTCTTCATCGAAGAGTTGCTCGCTTGTCCGGCGGTCAATATGTCCTCTTTCGAGCTGAGCGAGAAACATGTTCTGAGTTACGTCCGAGTGATTAGACGTACCGGTGGTCGTATAGAGGTCCCATGAAATCCCTAATCGTTCCCACTGTTGGAGGAATTCAGTATGGTACTGGTCAACGATATCTTGTGGGGTCACCCCTTCAGCATCGGCCCTTACCGTTATTGGTGTCCCGTGAACATCAGATCCGCTGACCATGAGTACTTCATTCCCAATTATTCGCTGTTGTCGTGCAAAAATATCTGAAGGTAAATATGCGCCAGCTAGGTGGCCGAGATGGCGAGATCCCGAGGCGTAAGGCCATGCGACTGCTACAAGTACAGGAGTGGTCATATCTAGCAGGTTACCGTACCTGTCGGAGGGTCTGTTACCTTACCTGTTTTCTCGTTGAGGAAAGGTAAAGCTCATAGACTTTCCTTCGCGAAATTCCACTATCGGTAGCGACCTGCCTGACAGCATCCCTTGTTGATAGTCCCTGTTTCTTTGCGGCTCTCAAATCTGAAAGAACTTCGTCTACATTCATTGAATTTTTCTTAACTTCACCTTCAAGAACGATAACTATTTCTCCTTTGGGGTCTTGCAAAGCAAACGTTTGCGCTAGTTCGCCCAAAGAACCGCGTAGATATTCTTCATGGAGCTTTGTTAGCTCTCGGGCGATTACCACTCTTCTATCCTTACCTAGGCATTTGACAAGGTCGTTCAGAGTTTTGCTGAGTCTTCGGGGAGATTCGTAGATAATAATTGTGTGCGAGCTTTTAGAAATTTCATCGAGCCTGTTAGCGCGTGCTGAACCTTTTCGTGGGAGAAACCCCTCGAATAGGTATCTCCTTGGAGAGATACCACTACCTACCAGTGCGGTAATGCCTGCAGATGGGCCTGGGATAACCTCAACAGTGAGGTCAGCCTTTGTGGTTTGATTTATGATGTATTCCCCCGGATCGGAGATAGCTGGCATTCCGGCATCCGTTACCATAACTATTCGTTCTCCATTCTTGATCTTTTCGATGATTCGCTCGCATTGTTGTTTTTCAGTGTGCTCATTTACGACTATCAAAGGAGGGCGGGGAACACACTGGAGGTGCGACAGTAGCTTTCCTGTCCTTCGGGTGTCTTCGCAGCAGATGGCATCTGCTGTTTTTAATTCTCTAACGGCTCTGATAGATATATCATCCAGGTTCCCTATAGGAGTGCCGACAAGAACCAGTCCCGGTTTCTTCATATCATCCTCCTAGTGGTTGTCAACTGACTTGGAACACCTCAACCACCCATTGGGAGATCGAGGGAGGTTTCACTGCATTTATTTCACCCTATATTAGTTGGGTGCTTTTTTGTGAAAATTTGATCAGACATTGAAACGGAAGTCCATAACATCACCATCTTGGACGATGTAGTCTTTCCCCTCGACCCGAACCTTCCCTGATTCACGTGCTTCTACCCAACCACCGCATTCCAGGAGTGTTTCCCAATTTATGGTTTCGGCACGGATGAAGCCTTTTTGAAAATCCGTATGGATCCTTCCAGCTGCCTCCGGCGCAGTTGAGCCGTCTCGAAATGTCCAAGCTCGACTCTCCTTTTCTCCTGTCGTCAAGAAAGTCCTCAACCCCAAAATGTGGTAGGCCTGCGAAATAAACCTTGGTAGTGCTCCTTCTCCAAGCCCGAGACCTTCCAAGAGGTCGGCCTGTTCGTCAAGAGGTAATTCAGCAGCTTCAGCTTCTAGTTGGATACATGCACTAATTACTTCAGCTTTACCTTCAAGTTCCAGCGAAACAGCTTCTGTTAGCTCCACACTGTCAGCTAATTGGTCTTCGCCAATGTTTACTATTGCAAGGACTGGCTTGGCTGTAAGTAAAAAATATGGACTTAGAAAACCAAGCTCTTCTTCAGATAAACCGCTGCGATAGAGCGGAGTTCCAGTGGAGAGATTATCTACTGCAGCTTCGATTGCGTTTACTTCACCGGCGATAGTTTGATCTAGGCGCGCTATTTTGATTTTTTTTGCGACTTGTTTCTCTAGCGTTTCTAGATCTGCAAGGGTTAGTTCAATTTCTAAAACGCGTAATTGCTCCAGTGGGTCTGGGTCTCCTGGAATATCTGGATCCTGAAATGCCCGAAGCACGAAGACAATCGCATCGACTTCACGAATATTGGCTAAAAACTGATTTCCGAGGCCTTCACCCTGACTCGCTCCTTCAACTAGCCCTCCTATATCGGTGAATTGGACACTTGCGTGAACGATATTTTTCGATTGACTCATTGACGAAAGGAGCTGGAGTCGGTAATCAGGAACCTTGGCTACTCCGACATTTGGGTCAGTGGTAGCAAAGGCGTATGGGGCAGCCAAAGCTGAACCTCCAGTAAGGGCATTGTATAACGAAGACTTGCCTGCGTTAGGCAGGCCAACAAATCCGAATTTTTCCATACTTCAGGAAGCGTATCGCCACTAGTCGTGAGTTGTTGAAGCTTCTTGTATGGTAGAGGGAGAAACCGGAGGGTTTATGTCTAAAAGAACACAGAAAAAGAAAGCGAACGCTAGGCGGAAAAAAGCCAATCATGGCCGTAAGCCAAATTTAGGACGAAATTCCTGACCAACTATGTGGTCACGCGCTAGGTGTGTCCGCAGCTAGTAGTTAATGGTTGCAGTCTGGTCCATGGATATGTGGCATTGGAGAGTTCTTGGCTTTCTTAGCTTTCTGTTCTTTGGCGGCTTTCTTTGCGGCTGCTCTTTTTAGCTTCCTGTTTAAACCCATATTATTGTTCCATCGGTAGTGGGGTATCCTCGTCGAGAGTAAACGATTCATATTCTTGACCTGTATCTTCTAGATGTTCTAGCTCAATTACGCCTATTTCAGTAAAGCGGTCCCGAAGCCATCCATCTCCGGCATCGAGCAGGCCTAGCTTGCGACAATTCGGCACAATTTTTGAAAATAACAACTGACTAAAAATCTGATCTTCGTCCGGAATGTTTAGTCCATGCTGAACTGCGTGTTTAACATCACACCCCATCCTGTCCCATACTTCCTGCTGGAGAAGTCGGTCGCGCATCCGAATACCAGCCTCGAAAGCAAACTCTTGTCGCTCTCTTACCTCTTGGGCTGTCATATCCTGATAAACCTCTTGAAGGCTTAAAACTCCAAAGGCGACATGGCGGGCTTCATCTGCCATCACGTATCGTAACAGTTTTTTCAAAAGTGGTTCTGTCGTTACTTGATGCATTAGGCCAAATGCGGCAAGTGCCAGACCCTCAACCATTATCTGCATGCCTAGATAGGTCATATCCCAT
>JAQWQL010000010.1 GCA_029244605.1 Acidimicrobiales bacterium
CATTATTTACAAGAACATCAATATGTCCATGCGTTTCCAAGACGTCCTTTCGGAAATCGGCAACGTTGTCTTCGTCGCACACATCAATAATATGGGCTCGAACTTTCCCTCCAGCGTTCGCGATTCCACCCACAGCGGCCTCGGCAATCCCGGCATCAATTTCTGCGATTTCTACCACGGCGCCATGGGCAGCGAATAATTCACTAATGCTTCGTCCAATACCGCTACCACCACCAGAAATAACGACAACTTTCCCTTCTAAGAGAAGGTTCCAATCATTAATGTAAGGGACATTGTCAGGAGTTTGATTCGTCATTCATATCCTAAGATCTCATGTCGTTGGCAGGACAAGATCTGGCAAAGGGTGCCGGTACAAATTCGCAGCATTTTCGCAGCACATCATTCGTAGCTCACCGACTGGGATATGACCCCAGGCTTCTCTAATCACATCTTGCGTTTTTGGCCAGGTTCCATCACCATGTGGGTAATCTGTCTCGACACATATATTCTCTACTCCGATGACATCACGGGTATCAATTGTTGACGGGTCATCTAGAGTGCAGAACCAGAAATTACGGCGCAGCACATCAGCAGGCCTGTCATCCCAGCCCAATCCATATCCTGAACGGTCAATAATATTGTCGAGGCGGTCAATGAGCATCGCAACCCAACCGATACCACCTTCAGACATTGCAATCTTCAGATTAGGGAACCGAAGAGGATATTCGCTCCATAACCAGTGGGCGCAAGCACCCAGTGAAAGTTGCCCAAAGAGGGTAGCTCCGATCTGCATGGCTGGGGCTCCAGGTGTAAAAGGGGTCATCCCTCCACTCCCGACATGAAGAGAGATAACAGTCTCAGTGTCAGCACATGCTTGAATTATGGGATCCCAGAATTGTTTATCCCAAAGGTTGGGGAAGCCAACGTTATGAGGCATTTCTGGAAGCGTCACCGAAACAAAACCGCGCTCCGCATTCCGGTGAATCTCACGAACCGCTTCATCGCTATCACCAAGGTATGTGATTCCACCAGGAATCACCCGCTCAGGGTATTTGGAATACCATTCAGTAAAGATCCAGTCATTCCACGCTCTGACAGCATCAATACCAACTTCATGATTCTCGGCTTTTGCAAAAACCGTTCCACAGAACCCAGTAACTTGAGAAGGGAAATTCAACATCGCCCAAATACCGCCAATATCCATGTCCTTTACTCGGGCATCAATGTCATAACAACCAGGTCGCATTTGTTCAAACCGGAAAGGTTCAACCTTTACTGTTTCTGGTTTCCGACCAGCTACAGCATTCATACCAACTTGGCTATACGTTGCTCCTTCAAATTCCCATACCTGATGACCTTGGTCAGTTTCAATTAATTGGGGGCCAAGATCTCGTAACTGAGGCTGCATGTATTCTTTGAAGAGGTGTGGTGGCTCCACGACATGATCGTCGACAGAAATGATGGTGTATGAAATTTCACTCGGTTCAGGGTCCGGTAGGAAAAGGCCAGTATCTAAAGAAGTTGTCACATTGAGCTCCAAAACGGTGAGAAAAATCTTTATTAGGGTGATAGCTATAAAAGCAGCACAACATCACCCTAGAGTTTGAATAAGAGGGAGAAAAGGTGAACACAAGAAAAGTCGCTTTTGTAACTGGCGCCAGCAGAGGGATAGGGAGAGCATCCGCTGTGGCATTAGCTCACGCCGGCTATGACGTTGCGGTTTCAGCACGAACCATGATCGACGGTACAGCTTTTCTTGATGATGGTATAACTCCAGTCCCAGGTGGACTTGATACAACCGTTGCTCAGATACAGGCAGCAGGCCAAGAAGGGCACCCTATTGAAATGGACCTCCTAGATCGACAATCTGTCTTTCATGCAGCCGATGAAGCATTGAAGCATTTCGGACGAATCGATGTGCTCGTCAATAACGCCATCTATCAGGGTCCAGGGGCAATGTTGACCATAGAAGAACTTGACGATACCTCCCTCAACCAGCTTTTCGAAGGGAACGTTTTTGCTCAACTCGCCCTCATACAATATTTGCTTCCGACTTTTCTTCAGCAAGGAGGGGCCACAATCGTAAACATGATTTCTGCGACTGCGTTCACAACCCCCCCTGGGAAAATAGGTTCAGGTGGATGGGGGGTAGGTTATGCAATGTCGAAATCAGCTTTTGAACGAATAGCGCCACTACTTATGGTTGAGCATGGAGAGGAAGGCATTATCTCTTACAACATTGACCCGGGGCATGTAATTACAGAACGGCAGATAGCGAAACGCAAAGAGAAAGAATATATCGCCTTCCCGAGTGCGCCTTCGGAAGCGATCGGAGCCGCAATTGCATGGCTAGTTGAAGATCCTCTAGCTCCAGAAGAATACGGTGGGACAATAGTGAACGCGCAACGAGAAGCCAAACGCCGAGAGTTACTTCCCGGATGGCCGCAATAAGTTTCTAGGGACGCCAGTTCTTCGGGCCGCCGCGTTCACCTGGCCACCGTGATCCTCCGATTGTGTCCGCAAATGGCCAGAAACTCTCTGGGTCTAATGGGCCCGCGTTGGTTATTTCACGGCTCTTGAATGCAGATCGGACAAGCTGAGCAGATACCTGCTCGCGCATAGGAAGCAGTTCCGTGTAGGGATCCCACGGACTTTCCCGGAGGACAAGATCGCCATTGAGGTCTTCGATCTCTACAGGTTCGCTCACACTGTGCACGCGGACAACATGAGGTGGGAAATCATACTCTCCCTCAGCTCCGCCGATCTGTCGCGAAGATTTAATCCACCATTCATTCTCTTCAACTTCGATTCCGCTCGGTTCGACATTCCCATTGGAATGCCCTCTGAATTCCATGAATGTGTATCCCTGATGTTCACACACAGCTTCTACATAGTCGTCGATCCGGTAAAACGAAATATTACATGGAAATTTGGGCTGCCCATTCAATTCTTGGCTAATGAAAATAGCGGCTTCTTGATCAATTCCCATCCCAACACAAAACAATCCATCCATACCATCGTAAGATGCGCCTACTTTCGTACTTACTCCATACTCAGGCTCACCAAGAATAGGGACACAATACACGTTGATTTGAACGATAGGATCTCCACTCGGTTCAAGTCCAGGTGGAAGAAGGGCCGCTATCTTCTCGGCATCAGTTCTATATGAAACTTTTAATTTTGGCCATCCGCTAGTTTCTCCAGGCCGAGTTAGCTGTTCACCCATTTTTTTTCTCCAATGTCACTGTTCTTCTTTGGATACTTTGTCACAAAGCTCAGTGTTTTGCGAAATACAGGTAATCGTTCTACAAACAAAGAAGAGGAAAGAAGGAAGACATGCCAGATTACGAAAATATTCTGATTGAAGCACCAGCGCCTACTGTTCGCCGAATTGTTCTTAACAAACCAGAGAAGCGTAACGCGATAAGCACTCCAATGCGGGCAGAGATTTTCAATGCCCTACAATCTCACGACGTAGATGAAGAAGTTCGAGTAACGATCATTTGCGGTGCGGGAGACTGTTTCTCATCCGGGTACGACCTCACCAGTGGAGGACTGATGGAGAATGCTCCTATTTACAGTGCGCCCGGAGATGGCCAGTGGACCCGCCAAGCAACCGACAGCTGGTTCAGTATCTGGGATCTCGCCAAACCAGTTATCGCTCAAATCCACGGGTATGCCATGGCAGGAGGAACAGAACTCGCTTCGGCATGTGATCTCGTTTACATAGCTGAAAACGCAACCATTGGATATCCAGTTGTTCGTGTAATGAGTACCCCCGATTGGCAATTTCACACGCCCCTCCTCGGATTACGAGCTTCAATGGAAATGATGTTAACCGGTAATACATATTCTGCCGATGAGGCAGTTCAAGTCGGCTTCGCCAATCGAGCATACCCGGCGGAAAAATTGGAAGCTGAAGTTCTCACAATGGCTGAGACCGTTGCCAGAGTGCCATCCGACCTGCAACAGGTAAACAAAAGGTCCGTCCATAGGTCCTTTGAAGTACTAGGAGGACGGACAGCCATACGGGCTGCGCAAGAACTCCAAGCTTTAGCGGCATACCAGGAATCAGTCAAAGAAGCTCGAAAGAACCCTTACGAATCCATAAAGAAAGCTTTCGACTAGTCACCTAAATCCGGTGCCCATGAAGACCCATTAATATGGGATCCGCCGTCTACAAATAAAGTAATGCTGTGACATAACTTGAACCTTCACTAGCTAAGAAAACAGCTACTTTACCTATATCTTCTTCACAGTCGCCCATCCTTCCCATAGGATTCGCAGCATCAGCTGCAACGATGAGTTCAGGAAATTCCTTCATCACCCGAAAAAACGATGCTGATTTCGCTGCAGGACAAATAATATTCGCCGTTATACCTAAGGGCGCCCATTCTCTAGCCGCGGTCCTAGTTGCGCTTCGAAGAGCTTCCTTCGCAGAGTTATATTCAACGGTTCCCATATGGGCGTTCACCCCATTTAATGAACACAAATTCACGATCCTTCCATATTTCTGGGTTTTCATCACCGGATGGGCTGCAATCATCGCCCAGAGAGGGCCAAGAAAACCTACGTTCAAGCTTCGCTCCAGCAACTCTGAAGATTTCGATTCAATACGAGAAATTAAACCCCCACTCCATGCATTGTTCACCAAAATATCGAGTTTCCCCCACCGGTCAACCGCAGCAGTAACCATTCGCTCATTGTCGCTCTTTATCGAAACATCTGTTTTGACGAAAAGGGCATTCTCACCCAATTCTTTCTCTGCGGCTTTCCCAAGGCCTTCATTGATTTCAGCAATGACAACTTGTGCCCCTTGTTTAATGAAGGCGTTAGCAATACCTCTCCCTATACCTTCTCCAGCTCCAGCAACAATAGCGACCCTATTCTCTAACTATCCTGACATCGCCCTCCCTTAATTGCTTTAGATGTAGTTTCGCCGAAAAGAACAAACTATGCCTCTTAAATCACAAATTGGTTCAAAGACAGAAGTAGCGGAGCGCAGGGAAGGAAGATATGGTTCTTTCCACTAAAGGGGTTCATGTCGGAGATGCAAGAAAATAAGATACGTGATCAAGTTCGGGAATGGTTAGAACGAAGCTGGGACCCCGACCTATCCCTTTTGGAATGGCGAAAGCGTCTCGTAGAAGGACGATGGGCGGTTCCTTCATGGCCGGAAGCTTGGTATGGACGTGAGTACCCCGTATGGGCAGACGAAATAGTTCGCTTTGAGATTCTCCAAACTGGAGCAGTATCGACTCCAATAGGAGCCGGTATGAACCTCGCAGCCCCAACAATTCTAAAACACGGTGGAGAAAGCCAAAAAAAACGGTTCCTTGAACCAGCTTTGACTGGTCAAGAATCATGGTGCCAGCTTTTTAGCGAACCAGGTGCAGGATCTGATCTCGCCGGTTTGACGACGCACGCTGAACTTGACGGCGATGAATGGGTTGTATCAGGTCAAAAAGTATGGAATACGAGCGCCCACCACGCAGACCTTGGTCTATTAGTTGCTCGAACCGACTGGGAAGTGCCAAAACACAGGGGATTAACATATTTCGTTCTTCCTATGAATCAACATGGAGTTGAAATCCGGCCGCTGATGCAGATGAACCGACATAGTTCCTTTAATGAAGTCTTTTTAGATGAAGCTCGGATACCCAAAGATCACATCATAGGATCAGCTGGAGATGGCTGGGCAGGGGCTCTCACAACATTAGCTTTTGAACGCGGATTCACTAGTTTGAAAAAACCGCAATACGCCGTATCTAATAGCCGGGTGATCGAAGAGGCAAAAGTAGAATCCGAAGAGCATTTCAAAGTCTATTCATGGTATCCGCAACGTGCCGGTCGAATTGATCTCATCAGGGAACATGCAGAAAGAAACAATCAAAACACGGATAGGGTCATTCGCCAAGAAATAGTTCGCGCAATTATGTTGTACCGCATAGGCCAATGGACGATGGCGCGGGCACGAGCTGGGCGCAAACTTGGACGCGCACCAGGAGCTGAAGGTTCAATAGGTAAATTGATGAGTAGTAACGTTGCTCGTCAGGCAAATAAAGTTCATACTCTTCTCGCTGGTGCGAAGGGAATGCTTACTTATACCCAAGATGAGTTCAATGAAGTTATTGCTGAGATCCTCATCTCGACACCTGCGAAATCAATAGCAGGAGGAACGGACGAGATTCAACGAAACATTATCGGAGAACGTGTTCTAGGACTTCCAAGAGAACCATCAGTTGATAAGAGTATTCCGTTTCGGGACGTCCCCCGGAATTAAGGCACTTGACAAAAACCGACTACTCTAAAAAACATATGGGTAACGAGACAGGAAAAAACAACACATTTGCCGTTATTGGAGCGGGCATGTCTGGGGTTCTAGCCGGAATTAAACTTATGAAAGCCGGATACTCTTTTCAGATTTTTGAAAAAGCTGACAGAGTTGGAGGAACCTGGAGAGAAAATACGTATCCGGGTATTGCATGCGATGTCCCTTCCCATATTTATAGCTACTCGTTTGAATTGAATCCTGACTGGAGCGAATTCACCTCACCAGGTTCAGAGGTTCAGGAATACTTCGAAAAGGTTTCTCAACGTTATGGCATAGACCCCCACATTCGATTTAATGAGGCAGTAATCCGATGTACCTGGATGGGTGATGAATGGGAATTAGAAACAGAAAAGGGGAATGTTGAACGGTTCCGATGGGTGATCGCCGCTACAGGAATTCTTCACCACCCGAAATATCCAAACATAGAAGGGGTAGATGAATTTGAAGGGCCGATGTTTCACACAGCCCGTTGGGATCATGATGTCTCTATTAAAGGAAAGAAAGTCGGTCTTATTGGTACAGGCTCTAGTGGTGTGCAAATTACGGCTGCGGTTGCCCCTGAAGTAGAGACTCTCAGTGTCTTCCAAAGAACCGCACAATGGATTGTGCCCAATGAACGAGTTATATACACCGAAGAAGAAAAAGAAGCATTTCGAACAGACGCTGACTTGCTTAGAAACCTCCATGATGAGATGTCTTCGGCATTTAATGATGGATTCGCCACATCAGTTATTGATGGAAACTCTGATCTGCTCGACGATATTCAAAGTCGGTGCCTTGAAGCTCTCGATACAGTGCAAGACCCTGAATTGAAGGAAAAACTTCGTCCTACCTACAAAGCTGCCTGCAAAAGACTTGTTGTCTCCCACAATTTCTATGATGCTGTGCAACGACCCAACGTTGATATTGTGACAGCGGATATTGAACGGATAGAAAAAAACGGAGTTCGAGCAGGCGGACAATTGTATGAACTTGATGTACTCGTACTTGCTACCGGTTTTCATGTAGATGCTTTTATGAGGCCAATGAATATTGTTGGCCGGAATGGAATAGTTCTTGATGAAGTCTGGAAAGATTGGCCCTCAGCGTACCTCTCAATAGCGGTTCCAGATTTTCCGAATTTTTTTATGCTGAACGGCCCCAACAGCCCAGTTGGCAATTTCTCTCTCATTCAGACAGCAGAAATGCAATTCGATTACGTCTTAAAGATTGTTGATCATGTCAATCAAGGCGACCTTGATGTAGCAGTGATAAGTCAGGAAGCATATGAACGTTTCGATACTGAAAGATATGAAGCTGCGAAAGGGACAGTATGGGCTACAGGGTGTAACAGCTGGTATCTCGATAACAATGGCGTTCCTTTCGCATGGCCATTTCCATTCTCGAGATTCCGCAAAGAAATGGAAGGGCCGAAACTCGTAGACTACGAACCAGCAGAAAGGTGATCAGGTTCCAGTCCACTTTGGATCGCGGCGTTCAATGAAGGCCGCGATTCCCTCTTTTCCGTCATTTGTTCCAGCTGCCCGGACAATGTTTTGTGCTTCAAAATTTCCTGCTTCTTCCAAAGCGCTTTCATACCCTCGATAGATGACAGTTTTCGCAGTTCCGGCAGCGCCCGGAGCTCCATCAGCTAAGTCTTGCGCTAAAGCGGAAGCTGCTGAAGATATATCTTCATCAGGGACAACTCGGTTCACTAAGCCCCATGACTCTGCTTCAGAAGCTGAAAGCACACGATTCGTTAAAGTTAGGTCGAGCATCCTACGTAAACCGATATGGCGAGCTAGGAAAAAACTCGATGTGCCATCAGGGGTAAGCCCGACCTTTGTGTATGCCATCGTAAACTTTGCTGACTCGCCAGATACAACTAGATCAAAAGCGCTCACTAGTGACATCCCCGCGCCTCCAGCGGCACCTTGGACACCAGCAACAAAAGGTTTCGGTATCTGATTCATTTTGTAAATAGCATCGTGCAGGTCTTCAAGCATGTCAGCTACTACCTTGGGAAGGTCATCTCCAGCGGCATTGAATTCCTTCAAGTCACCTCCGGCACAAAAAACCTTACCCTCTGCTGTTACAGCAACAGACCGGACATTCATAGCAGATTCAATTTCTAGCATTACGTTCTTTAAATCCTTACAGAAGGCAGGATTTACAGCGTTTGCTCCTTCTGGTCGGGAAAAATGTATGTATCCGACGTTATTTCTTGTTTCATAGTTCATTGTTGAAAATTCCATAATTAATTTCTCTTTCCATCTTCGCTAATAATGTTTCCCGTTGGCCGCTGAGACCAATATGCCTCAGGTGCATCCTCTGACAACCATGAAGAAAGGTCAGCTTCTTCCCAGTCATCAGGACCATAGACGGTACCTGGTAACGGGGTCATAATGTGTGTATCTCCACTTACCGTAAAAGAAGTAGCTGTATTTTCCCACTGGGGAAGTCGTTCATCAACATCGCCAATATCGTCAAGTCCGCTGCTTGCGTCCTGATTCTTTTGGTATTGGACCCACGCATCAACTGTTGTCGCCCAGATCATGACGATTTCATGGTTGTTGTTTACGACTTCCCATAAGCCAGTAGCAGTAATCCCATGATCTTCCATCATCGGAACTCGTTTCTCAGCTACAAGATTCAGATATTCAATTTGTTTCCCCGGTTTCACTGAAATGACTTCATTCACAAAGAGCGAGCCTTTTATTCCTCGTTCTTTGATTTGTTGTGTTGTTGGAGATTCTGGAATCCCAGCACAGACTCTGTCAAACCCGCCAGTTCGCCATTGTGCCGCTTCATCCCACCAGTCGCCGTAGAATGCCTTTCTTCTCTTAAGGTTCAAACGGTCCAAGTTCCGGCCCCATCCATCCCAGCCGTCCCCTCCACAGTCCCAGATATTAATTACTTGAGGCCAACGCCCCCCTCCGAAACCAAGTATGTAAAACGTTCCTTGAAGTTTTGTCATGTCGGGCATATGTTGGGCCGGTTCACGATTGACCTTCTCCATATAGTCGTATTGCCCCTGCCCAACAATATCTACGGTTTCATGGACGAAAACTGATCGCGTCATGGATTAGAGTGTTTCCGGTTCATGGTGCTGGGTCAAAGGAAGCAGATAGTACCAGAAGTAGAATTTGGCTCCATCTTCTTTCATATTGATCCTTGCTGCTTGGAGAACCTTCCCTGCTTGGGTTTCTTTCACAAACCAAGTTTCTGCACTCCGGGCAGATGGAGGTGCATCAATCAACGAGATAGATGCCTCCTCATAAAAGTTTTTAATATCGGCGCCGATCCTCGTCGGGTCACCCGGTAGCCCTACATCCTTCCATCCCTCACCGTCAGCAATTCGTTTGAAGAGGTCAAGCATGTCGGGAACTTGTTCGGCTGAGATCACTTTCCCTACGGTGGAACGTCCATATTTCTCTCGAGTTCGTCGCCATGCGGGAAGTAACCCCAATGCTTCAGCAGCAGCCGGAGTTCTATCACTGGTATCTGCTGGAGGAATAACGCAGGCCAGTGGTTGATCAGCGTCATCTTCAATCTGTACTGGATAGTCAACGAGTACGGGACCGGCAGGTTCATCAAGTAGAGAAAATGCTTTCTCGATGACGACTCTTTGAAATTCAGGGTCGTTAGGTTTCCCCAATGGCCGTCCCAACGGGAATTCGCAGTGCAGGGCACGGGGAGGTGACGTCGTTTCTATCTGTCCACGAATACTTGACAAGGCAACAGTGGCGAAACCTGACTGTTCAAGCACTGACGCGAGCGTACCCACGGTACGCGTACATAACGGTCAGATAGGGGTAAGCAGGACTAGATCAACATCGTCAGCATGCAATGCTTTCGCAGCTGCCGGCCCACTATCAAGGCGGATCGTCTCAAGCGTGTGATCTATTTGTGCGCCCATGAACGACACGTGAGTCTCCGCAAGCGATCCGATAATCCCCTCATCAGCCATTTCTCGTAGGCGATCAATCGGAAAAACAACGTTCTTATCTAGCACCCATCCCGTTCGGTCAAAGTTCGGACTGAAATGGGCGAGAGTTAACTCCTCAGCATCATGAGGGATTATCGTGAATCCTTGATCGCCCGGATCCCAGTCAGCGCTTCCTTCTATTCGTAATCCCGCCGTCGTGACGATAGCGACACGGCTTTCATTTAACGGTTTTGGTGTCGTCCAAGGAACCTTATCAAAGACGAACCCATCTAAGTCACTGAGCATAGAACGTACTTGTTTATCAGACATTGAGAAATTCTAGGGCATGAAGTACTACCGCACAAAGGCCCATATCATTGGCTGAACATTTGTTTGTGAACGGCTTGTAACGTTTCGGGAGCTACTTTGTACTTCCGGTCGTATGTCAGTAAACCGTTTATCTCTGATTCAACATCAGTTGTTTGTGTATAGATAACACCTGCGAGTCCTTGCGGAACGAGATCAGCGATTACAGCCATCAATGCAGAGTAGGAATCAAGGAAATCATCGCTATCTACTGCTTTCGAATACCCCCAGCCTTTTTCATGGCTGGTATGCCCGTCTACATATAGGCTAATGCCGCCGAATTCCCCATAGACGGTCACTCGACCAGCTTCATGTTCGGGAAACATTTCAGGGTTTTCGTAAAGATGATGGTCCCGTAAATGTCCGGTCCCAGTATCAGTCCACCCACTCGGCCCATCAACAAGTCGGGTCTGATCTCCTCCCATGACATGGGCAAGAATAGTGTCAGTATCATGTTGTCCCCATGCCTCGTTAAATGGCACCCATACCACTATCGACGGGAATGAACGAAGCGAGTAAATCATTGCATCTAGTTCTTTCCGGAACCCTTGCGGGTCGTTAGCCGGACTTATTTTCTGCCAATCCATTTCTTCTGGCTTGATTCCATCTTTCAGTTGTTCCCCGAATGCAACCATGTTAAATACAGTGCTTGGCATATCTTGCCAAACAAGAACGCCGAGACGATCAGCGTGCCAATACCATCTGGCAGGTTCAACTTTGACATGTTTACGGATGGTATTAAACCCCATCGCTAAAGTTGCCTCAATATCAAACTTTAAAGCTTCATCGGTGGGGGCAGTGTATAAACCTTCCGGCCACCAGCCCTGATCAAGCAGACCTAAATGGAATACCGGAGATCCATTGAGAAGGAGCCGCATATGCCCAGATTCATCAGGTTGGCATGAGATTTCTCTCGCTCCGAAATAGCTTTCAGCACGATCAATAAATACTTCATCTGCATCGTTAACTTCAATCGAAAGGGAATACAGAAATGGGTCATCTGGGCTCCATAAACGAAGATCTTCAAAATCGAGACACACCGATACAGAGTTATTTTTGAATACTGCGCTTCCTTGCCTTACAGCCTTTTCTCCGTCATGTGCAGTTATTTTCGTTTGTATCCCAGGTTTCACATTATGTAGTAAACAGTGGACAGTAACGGTCTTTGTTGAAAGATCAGTTTCAGTGAATACGCTCTCAATGCATGTTGCCGGAACCGGTTCGAGCCAGACTGTCTGCCAGATTCCAGCTACGGCAGTGTATTGAATAGCGAAAGGGTTAAGAGTCTGTTTCCCCAATGGCTGACTCCCCGTGTCAGTAGGGTCGGTAATGGAAATAACGAGTTTCTGAGAAGATTCATCGATCAAAGCATCAGTTATATCCATATAAAACGGGTCGAACCCGCCAGTGTGAGATCCTACGAAAACATCATTAATCCAGATGTGACAATCCCAATCAACTGCCCCGAAATGGAGACGTAACCGTTCTGACGGATTTGAGAGAGGGCTTTTGAAGTATGTTCTCATAGTTAAAACTTCATCCGGTTGAAGAATGTGGTCGAAGCCGCTTAACGTTGACCCCAGGGGGAAGGGGACGAGAATAGAATCAGAGAAATCTGGTTCCGTTTCGGGCGAGTGGACGCACGCATCCCATTTCCCATTGAGATTTACCCATTGTTCGCGAACCAATTGTGGTCTTGGATATTCAGGGAGGGGAAGCAAATGATCAACGGCATCAGCCCATTGAGAACGTAAATTCACGAGCTCAACCTACTACAGCAAACAAAAAACTTACATTTGAAATACTGGAACGTGTACGCGTTAACTTGAGGAAGATTTTGCTCCGGTACAATAAGTTCGTGTCGGTCCGAAAAGTCTTTTTGTCTCTAGTGTCACCCTGTCTCATTGTCGCTGCTATTTCCTGCTCTTCCGCTAATACAGAAGATAAACAACAATCCACCGGAGAACCCCAGGCAACCGAGATTGAAGAACAGCAGCCACCTGAGGAAACACCCGAAGCGAAGCCAGAGCCATCGCCGCAAGAAAGTCCAACTCCTGAAGACGAAGAAAGAATTAATTACAAAAACGGAGAAGCTTCATATATTTTTGATCAAGCAAAGCTCCACACTTTTGAATTAACCCTCTCAGAACAAGACCTCGCTTACCTTGATAGTGCCCCTGGTCTTGAAGAATACGTACCAGGGACGTTAACTTTTGAAGGCGATTCAATGCCTGTTGGCATTCGATATAAAGGATCTGTAGGGGCATGGGTCGGTTGTCTTTCCGGCGATTTTTTCGAGGCAGAAGGAGAAAAGACATGCTCCAAACTTTCCACGAAAGTCAAAATAAATTGGGAAGATTCCGACGACACATTTTATGGTGTAAAGAAATTACAGTTCCATTCCCAAAACCTTGACCCAACTAAAATGCATGAACGTCTCGGATACTGGCTATTTAGAGAAATGGGTGTTCCAGCCCCGCGATCAGTCCACGCCCGGCTCTTTATCAATGGTCAATACACCGGAATCTTTGCTTTAACGGAACAGATCGATGGGAGATTCACCAGAGGAAACTTCCAAGATGGAACTGGAAACCTCTACAAAGAAATATGGCCTATTCGGTCAAATGGCGAACCGAGAAGTGACGGCGAATACGCGTACGCTTTAAAAACAAATGAAGATGAAGACCCATCATTTGAAATCATTCGTTCCTTTGCAAATGATATGGGTAGTGCCACAGAAGATGAACGGATTCAGGTCGTGCAACAGTGGATGAATATGGACGAAGTACTCGCCTACGCAGTCGTGGATAGAACCATCAGAAACGATGATGGCGTCTTTCATTGGTATTGTTTCGGGGGAGAGAGCAGCCTATTAGGGCGCGGCGGCGACGAGGACATTCCAGCAGAGGCATGTAATCCTCATAATTACTATTGGTATGAAGACCCGACAGAAAAAACAATGCACCTTATTCCATGGGATTTAGATAACGCCTTCGAGGTCATCAAGAAAGAAACAAATCCAGTTATCCCGATCAAAGACGACTGGGGAGAAAAAACCAATGACTGTAAACCCTTCGTCTACGGAGGGTGGGGGTTGGCCCAAATTTCCGCTGCTTGCGACAAAATTATTGGGACATGGGCAAGTTTTGAAAACGAACATCAACAACTATTAGATGCTTTCATTCAAGGCCCATTTTCGAAAGAGATCGTTGAAGAGCTTCTTGATACGTGGGCGGCCCAAATTGAAATCTCTGTAGATCAAGCCCACGAGGTTCATGATGATCAACCATCTGTAGAGGAATGGAGAAGGACAGTTGAACGCTTCAAGGAAGATCTCGAATATGCCCGAAATAAGAACGATTAAACCTTTCAAAACACTTACCAATTACACTTACGTACTAGAGAGAAAAATGGAGAAGGCACAATGTCAGATGGACTTTTAGTACTTTTCGATGCAATAGCGGTCCTGATTATGGTTTTTTGTCTGTATTTCCCTCGACATGGACGCAAAGACATGATTATTTCCTTATTTGCGATCAATATTGGCGTCCTCGGAGTGTCATTTACTCTTGCTGACGCAGCGGTTAGTGCCGGATTAGGTTTAGGGCTTTTCGGTGTGCTTTCCATTATTCGTCTTCGCTCAAACGAACTTGGGCAGCAAGAAATAGCGTATTACTTCTGCTCGCTCGCACTTGGATTAATCGGAGGTGTAAACGTGGATTCATGGATCTCCCCTGTATTGATGGGTGCGATACTTGTAGCAATCTTTATCGGCGACCATCCACAACTTTTCGCCAAGAGCAGAAACCAGGTTATGCATCTCGATAGCGCATATACGGATGAAAGCCTTTTGAAGGGAGATCTCGAAAAAATGCTGGATGCTAAAATCCGAAGATTACAAGTTCGAAGAATTGACCTTGTCAATAACAGCACAGTGGTAGATGTGCGATTCACCCGAAACCCCGAGATCTCCCCAGACGCTTAAAATGGGACCTCTTCCCATTAAAGAATCAGCAATACGGACGCAAAATATTTCACCAATCACGTTGGAAGAAATTAACGAATTCGCTGCTTTACAAACGCGCGTAGACCGCAAATACATCATTAATGCAGAAATGTGCAACCGCCTAATAGAAGAGGTGCAGGTGCAAGGAAGAGTTCTCGATATTGATGGGATGCGAAGCACCATATATCAATCTATTTACTTTGATACGCCGAACTTAGATCTCTATAAAGACGCTGCTTACAAAAGAAGACCTAGATTCAAAGCACGAACAAGGTTCTACCAACAAACCAATACAGCCATGCTTGAGGTAAAAACAAAAGATGGTCGTGGGAAAACAATAAAGAAAAGAACGCTATACGATGTCAACGATGTTGACCAACTAACCACAGCCGGGAAGACTTTCATAGATAACGTCATAGGGGAGCAGGGAATATCGCATAACCTTCGCGCGACGCTCACTTCCCACTATCAACGAACCACAGTCGTTGATTCAGGGACCAGTACCCGTATTACCTTCGACGAATACTTAACCTGTACAGACTGGGAAAAACAAAGCATTTTATTTCCCATGTGTATTGTCGAAACTAAATCATCGGGCCAGCCCAGCCCCTTTGATAAATGGTTATGGGAAAACGGGAACCGACCAACGCGGATCAGTAAATACTGCACCATGCTTGCTGTTCTCCACCCCGACTTGCCGGCTAACAAGTGGCATCAGGTCATCAAAAAATACCTTCAGTGATTTTTCGTAGTGGCACATGTGGCTGAATTACATGTGGGGACACTCTCGGCAGTGAACAAAAATCCTTACACTTAGGACAATTGATAAATCGTGCGCTACATTTCTACAATTCCCGAAGAGAGGATATGAAATGGATTTAGGACTTACAGGAAAGAAAGCGCTTGTCACTGGCGCTACAAAAGGCCTTGGCCGGGCGATAGCAGAAACTCTATTAGCTGAAGGCGCTTCAGTCGCTATCTGCGCGCGAGACGCTGAAGGTGTAGAAGCTGCCGTTTCAGAATTAAGCAGCCAAGGCGAAGTATGTGGGGCAGCTGTCGACGCAGCTGATCTCGAATCTCTCACAGGGTGGATTAATTCATCTTGTGACCAGCTCGGTGGAATCGACATCTACGTGCATAACACTTCTGGTAAACCGCAGCGCAAACTTGAAGGATGGATTAACAACTTCAACATTGACCTTATGTCACTTGTCGGTGGAGTAGGGGCAGCCCAGGAAGCGCTAGCTGATGGTGGCGGATCATTGATAAGTATTGGTACTACGGCGACAGCGGAACATTTTGCATCTGGATCAGGAAGTTACAGTGCCTTTAAGGCGGCAGTAACCAATTGGACTTTAGGTCAAGCTCAGGTACTTGGCGCACAAGGGGTCCGCTGCAATGTTGTTTCTCCCGGCCCGATCATGGTCGAAGGAGGAGACTGGGATGGTATCAAACAAGGCATGCCAGAGTTTTATGAAGCAACTCAAAAAACGCATCCTCAAGGTGACCTAGGGCTACCGGGAGATGTCGCAAATGCGGTAGCTTTCCTTTCCAGTGATGCTGCTAAACATATCAACGGAGTGAACCTCACAGTTGATGGTGGTTTCTTAAAGCGCGTTAATTTCTAGAACTACGGATAAGATAACGGCTTCGGGGCTGTAGCTCAGTTGGCTAGAGCACCTGCTTTGCAAGCAGGGGGTCGCGGGTT
>JAQWQL010000001.1 GCA_029244605.1 Acidimicrobiales bacterium
AGGTTCATATATGTATCCGCCTTCATATGCGACACCGCCACGGTATTGCAGGTCACCTTGAAGTACATAAACCACTGTTTCACCGAGGTGTACGTGTGGAGGGATAACTGTTCCGGCTTTAGATTTTATTAAGGCCGTGTAGCTTCCATTTTCTTCACTGATTCGAAGGATCATCATGGCATTTTCTCCTGGTTCACTATTTGGCAACCCAAGGTCAATCCACTCACCATTCTTCGTATCAATCATTAACTCAAGATCTTCATTCATATCTTTTCCCCATTCATTGACCGTGCGGACACCCGATGATGTATCAGGAAACCCATTACCAACCACACGGTTGGTGAATCAATTATTACATAATCATTTGCCCTTCGCAATTGACGAGATACTAAAGGACTTTGTCGTAGAAAGGAAGCCTGATTCCCTGTCGGGGCCATGGAAGCGAGCGGAGGGTTCCAGAAGCTGAACAGGTAATGAACGCAGTCCGATGACCTTGACCGCCAAAGCAGATATTCGTTGTCATGGGGTCACCTGTTAGGACCATTCTTCCTTCTCCTTCTGGGGAAATTTCACAAATACCCCCAGCGTTTTCATCTAAAGCTCCTCTTGAGAGAACCCCAACGTTCACATACCCACTTGCATCTACGGCAAGCGAGTCAAAGCGGAGTCCATCTGGCAACGCGTAAAGCAGTGTTGGGCGAGGCCGAGAACTCTTTCCGGTCTCAAGTTGACCTGGGCCAGTGATAGTCCACTGGTAGAGCTTGCCGGTAGTTGTTTCTGCGACATAGAGAGTAGTTCCGTCGGGGGATAGCCCTATCCCATTGGGAGTAGTCAGAGGGTAAATCACTTCCTGAATGGTTGTACCATCAGCAGACGCATAGTATACGCCCCCATGATCATGGGATCGGAGTCGAGTCTTCCCTAGGTCCGTGAACCAAAATCCGCCATATTCGTCGAAAATAATATCGTTGGGGCCGCGAAGGCTGTGCCCATCGCATTCTCGGTAGAGTTCCTCTGATTCGCCGGTGAGAAGGTTTACCCGCTGGATCGACCCCCCTACATACTCTCTGGGCATTGTCGATGCGAACTGGCCAGATGGATCGGTCTCATCATCGAATCCCCCATTGTTACAGACATAGATGTTGCCGTCGGGACCTATGGCGGCTCCATTTGGTCCTCCACCCAGATCAGCTATGACGCTAACAATTCCTTCCGGATCAACCTTGCTTAAAGTCCCTCGAGATAGTTCGACGAGGAGGACGCTACCGTCCGGCATCGCTATAGGTCCCTCTGGGAAGCTCAAGCCTGTGGCGAGTGTCTTCATCTGCGCCTTAGGTACTCTCGATTGGGCGCCAAAGTGGAAGCGCCAAAGTTTCATCGATCCGCAATGCGTAGGCTTCCACGTTTTGTCCCACTTGGATAGTTTCTGGGTCTATGCCAGTTATATTCCCCATGAAACGCGCTCCCTCAGGGATATCAATCATTGCAAGAACAAATGGAGCGAGACTTGAGAAAGGTTCGACTCCGTGTCTACGGACTACGGTGAAGGTGTATACCTGCCCTCTACCGGAGGCTTCTATCCAATCTGGAACTTGTCCACACGACACACAGAGAGCTTTCGGCGGAAATTGCGTATTCCCACAATCTTCACATTTCTGAATGATGAGTCGCCCCTGCGCTGCAGCTTCAAAATACTCGCGGTCAATCGGGCCGGGGTCGAGCGGCCCACGATTCCAGGGCCGGTTATCAATCACTTCCATCAGCGTCGGTCTCTTCCTAAAATCGTGGTTCCTATATATGAAAGAAGGCCGCCACAGCCAGCTGCGAGAGCAAGTTCACAATCAGGAACTTGCGAATCTCCACCATGGCCGCGTAGTTGCCGAACTGCCTCGGTAATAAGCATTGTCCCTCTCATGCCGGAGTGGCAACTAGACAAGGAGCCGCCATCTGTGTTCATTGGTAACGACCCTCCTCTACGAAGGTGCCCTTCTTCAACGAATCCTCCGCCTTCTCCTTTTTTGCAGAACCCATGGTCCTCCAAAAGCAAGAGAGCAGTAATTGTGAAAGAGTCATAGAACTGAACCGTATCTATATCCTCTGGCCCAATTCCGGCTTGTCGGTAGGCTTCCTGACTGCTTGCAACTCCAGCGGTGGTGCTGAAGTCAGGCATAGAGTGGATATGCCAGTGGGAGTTCGCCCCCGCTGCGCCAAGAACATGTATCGGAGACTGTTTGAGATCTCTACCTCTTTCTTCAGTCGTTATGATGAATGCTGCTCCACCATCGGAAACGACACAGCAGTCAAGGAGATGCAAGGGGTCGGCAATCATCGGGCTTGCTAGGACATCTTCTACTGTAAGCGGCTCGCTATACATTGCGTTAGGGTTCAAGCCTGCGAATTCTCGAACACCTACTGCTATTTCAGCAAGATGCTCGGGTCGAGTTCCATATTCAGCCATGTGACGGGTGGCCGCCAGAGCATAACAAGTCGCTATGGTGCTCCCGTAAGGTTGCTCATAGAGAAGTGGGCCCGAGAGGCCGCCATCAACTGAAAGGCCTCCTGTGCCAAGCGTTCGCCCGTATCGGGTAAGGAAGTCAGAACCATAAGCAAAGAGGATGGTTTCAGCTCGTCCCTCACGGATAGCGGCGATAGCATCGGGGATTTGAAATTGGGCCGCTGAGCCGCCGGTGTAAGTTGTGTTAAGCCACCTTGGTGTCAAGCCTAAGTGTTCAATAGCTTCTACATGCAACTCTGGGTCTGTGGGCATGCTCGCACAAGCAAATCCGTCAATATCGTTGAGAGTCAAGCCACTGTCATCTAAAGCTCGCTTCGTCGCCTGAGCTATATGCATGAGAGAGTCGAGGTGGGGTGCTTTCGGATAATCCGATAGACCGATTCCAACGATGACTGGTTCCCGAGACATTCTATGTACCTATTTGTTTCTGGTCGGCAAGGTCTCGAAGGTCTAGCTTCGAAATCTTGTTGGATCCTGTTAAAGGGAACTGTTCAAGAAATTCGATGTAACGGGGGACTTTGAAATTGGCCATATTCTCACGGCACCAAAGGTGGAGTTCATCCGGCTCGATGGCTTCTCGTAAAATCACGAACGCGCACCCAACTTCACCTAGTCGTTCATCTGGAACGCTGATCAGCGCAACATCCCGTATGCTCGGGTGTTCTCGTATCATGTCTTCAACTTCAGCAGGGTAAACATTGAACCCTCCAACAATAATCATGTCTTTTATTCTGCCAAGAATCTGGAAGTAGCCATTTTCGTCACAGGTTCCAAGGTCACCAGTGTGTAGCCAGCCTTCTTCGTCTATTGCTGATGAGGTCGCTTCGTCATCGTTGAGGTAACCATCCATCACTGCATATCCACGAACGACAATTTCTCCCTTCTCTCTAGCTTTCAATGGGTTATTTTTATCATCAACAATCCGTACTTCAAGGTCTTTCGATGCTTTTCCAATAGTTGTAGCGATTATTTCGGGGGTATCTGAAGCGATTGTATTCGTTGCTGTTCCGCATTCTGTCATCCCATAAGCTTGAACAACCCGGTCGAAGGTGAGCTCATCCAACATCCTTTGGATGAGGTCGACTGGTACATCTGCTGAACCGGTTAAGGAGAACCGGAGAGAATTCACGTCATACTCATGGAGTCGCGGATGTTCGAGAAGGGAATGAAAGATCGTAGGGGGTCCAGGGAAATAGGTGATGCCCTGATCTTGGATTATTTCTAACACTTGGTCGACATCAAAAACAGGAAACGGGTAGATAGTTGCGCCGCTAAATAGGGCAGGAACCCAACCTCCTGTATATCCAAAAACGTGAAAGAAGGGATTAATGACGAGCATCCGATCAGCAGAGGTAAGTTGGTTCTCTTCTATTGTATTAAATGTCTGACGGACTGTCGGCTCGTGGCGATGCCGGACTCCTTTAGGTTTCCCTGTGCTACCTGATGTGAACATGATGTCACATAACGTCGTAGCCGAAACTCCCTTCAGGGTTTGAGCGAGCAAATCGTCATCAATGCTTTCAGCGCCGGAAAGGAAAGAAGAAAATGAACGGTCTTCAGTGTCAGCTCCGTTGATGTCGATTGTCTTGATTCCACCTTCTCCTCTTGCCTTTGTTACAGCTTCTTCACCTTCGATACCCATAAAGCCATCGGCGGTGAAAAGCATCTTTGCTTCAGTTTTTTGCAATGGGTATGAAGCTTCCCCGGGTTTGTATCGTGTATTGATTGGAACGAGTGCAGCACCAACGGATTGAATGCCTAGCGCAATCACGATCCATTCCGCCGAATTCGGAGCCCATAGTCCTACTCGGTCACCTTTCGTGATCCCAGCTGCAATGAAGGCTTTCGCACATTCAACAACTTTTGAATCCAGCTCTTCGTAGGTCACTCTCTTTTCACCTTCAATGATCGCGAATTTGTCTGCATTCGCCAAGCACGAATTGTGTATGACAGCGGGAATGGTCTTTGGGTTATCCACTTGCTTCCTCGAGAAAATCTTGAATTTCTGCAATATCGTTTTGTATATCGGTGAAGTCGTGTGAAATATCCAGATCCCAGCCTGTGGTTAAAATGTAGTTTCCGAATTGCAGTTCAGATACTCCTTCCGGAATTGCCACACTTCCAGTTCCAAAGCCGGCGACGTACACAGCTTTCACCGCGTTTTCGAAATCAGCCATAACCGTGCTTTCCGGATTAGCTGCAACATACGTGAAGTCGTCAAATGCTTGTATCTGCTCCTCTGTCAACGTGGCTTGGGGACAAAGCAGTGTTGTTTCCACCGCATAGTGTTTAGTGAGCTTTACTATTCGCGAGTAGTGATTTCCTTCTATCCAAGGTTCCAAGTCATCGTCACTCAACTCAGGTCCCTCAAGAACCAATATATTGTCGATGCCATTCTCACAAAGAACATTGACGAACTCTGTTAAGAGCTCACCAACGATAAATTGGTCCTTTTTGGTCGCTGGCAAGGGAATAGCAAGATCGACAGCCAGAGTCGCTGGACCAGGGATAGCGCACACTACTTGGTGGCTGGCCAAAGCTCCTTTTACACGACTTATGGCATCCTTAAGAATTATTACTTGGTCCGCCTCCCGAACTAAATCTGGATTTGTATCAGCAGAACCCCCCGATTCGACCATGGGGAAAGCACCATCACGATCCACGCTACAACCCACAGCCTCAGCCCATAAGGTTGTATCAAAGTTCACACATGCGACTGGGAGGTTAAATAGCTTTGCACTATCGATAGCCCCTGACGCCATTACGCTGGCGTCAAGGGCCATTTCTCGAAGGTTCACCTGCCGGATCTTTGAACCCATGGCATAAAGCCACGGGACAAAAGATCCAGACAGAGATGTGTTTTGCGGTTCGGAACCGCTCTTGGTCATGCAACAGTTCCTGGGAACTCCCCAAAGTATTTAAGAGCATGCTCTGGAGGGCTTTGCTGTTCCCATTCCTGAATGAATTCGCTGTATGGTTTTCCGATTTGTTTCCGTTCTTCACGGGTTTCATCGCGAAGCTTCTCGGTCTCTTCTACTTCAACCATGAAACTTTCAGGATCATAGGCAACCTTGTAGATTTCCTTCGCTGTGAAGTCAGAAATAACTCCAGCACGAAGATCTTCTACAACCATTTGCGGGCTTCGTTCAAGGACATCTCCCCATCCGCCGCCACCGGCTCCAACCATCATCCAGACATCACCGTCAGTAACGTTTAGAGCTGGATACGTTGCATAATCAAATTTGTATTCACCTTCGCAAAGACGATTCTCTACGAGATCACCGGTTGAAGTCGGTGCATCCCATTCGCCTGAACGCATAAGGTCAATGACATTTGATCCAAGGATGTAAGCGCCTGGTGTCGTATTCCCTGCGTAGCCGCCGAAAATTCCGGGAGCTGTGGGGAATTTCGTACCAAAGCCCATTGTTCCATGTGAAAGGGCGTCGGGAACCTTGTGAGCAACATAGGCGGTATCTTGACCGGATCCCCCTCTGAACTTTCCAAAGCCGTGACCGTCTCGAGCTATTCGGCTATAGACCTTATAGTACGGTCCACGGATTTCAAGCTGTTCAGCATCGTTTGTGTCCATGTAGTTACCCCATATTCCGGCAAAAACATCAACACCATCGGCATCTGGACGAGCACCGCCACCGGATCCGTTTACTGGATCCACGTAGAGGTCTGCTGCGAGGAGACCATGCTGGTTAACACCAACACCATATCCTCCTACAGCGTTAGCACTCTGAGTAGCGCTGAGCTTATCCCTATGGTCGCTATCAAATGCCATCTTCATAGTTGCACAATGGGCAGCTGCCTGAAGAAGGAACGTTGGCCAGAGTGAACAGGAAACAGCAGCATCAGCTGATGCACTGAGGCATGTTCCGTCAGGAATTTCCATTTCTATCTGATCGAGAAGACCAACACTTGGTGGCACGTCACTAAGGAGGTAGCTGAAGAAAGGATTCGCTAGGGTCGTCACTGGCATGGATGCATAAGCGTTGAAGGAAAATGGATTCTGCGGTGAGGTACCTTCAAGTTTGACGGTAAGTTTGTCATCCTTCTTTGTAATGGCACAATGGATGCGCTGTAGTCCCATATCACCACCTACTCCATCGATGAACACCGTACTTCTATAGGTTCCATCATTGAATTCCATTAAGCGTCGGCGGACCTGGACGCGCCCATCATCTACACATCTGCGAACAGCGCCGATAAAGATTTCCGAACCGAGGGTTTCAGCAAGATCTTTGAGGCGACGAACCATTCTCGTACATGCCGCTACGCGAGCTTTGATATCAAGAATTTGCTCATCGGGGACCCGAGTCATATTTCCAATTGACTGGACAAGGTCCTCTCTGAGTCCAAAGTTTGTACCTATCTTGTGTGGAAGAAGCCGAACTCCATCGCTCCAGGCATTAGTAGACATAGCGGAGAGGCCAGGCTCCATCGCACCAACGTCAGCCTGATGAGCGACAGCACTAACCCAGCTGACAAGAACCCCATCTACGATCACTGGCATGAACGCAATTTGGTCGGGAGTGTGGGTTGCGCCATAAATTGGGTCAGTCGAGAAGAAAATATCTCCATCTTCTATCCGCACTGAAGTATCAGTGCCCCATTTAGACAGTGTGTACTTCACGGGAAGTTGCCCACTGAGCGCATGGTAGTAGACACCTGCGGCCGCGCTTGACATATCTCCACACGCAGTATAAATACCGGTTCCGCTATCTTCAGAACGCAAAGCAGATGAGACACCTAATTTCGCCATTACCTCCTTCCCTTCAGTCGCTATGGTGGCGAGCTTATGGCGGAAAATGGAGAACTCGATGTCGGACATTTCATCCGCATACTCCTCCTCCAAGCTCGTTTGGGGCTCTGGATTCATTCGTGCAAACAGATCTTCGATGTTTGTATCGAACTCCGGCATAATTACTTCTTGAATATCTTCTTGAATACTCATATTTGTATTTCTCCTTTTTTGTTAAATTATATTTAATATAGCTCGAATTTCTCTTTTGTTCAGTACTGCGAAATCACAGCTGACTCATGTTCATCTATCTTACATTCCCACCCATCAGGGATAGGAAGACTTGTCGTATCACTCTCGACAAGCACAGGTCCTGTCACGACATTACCGGGCTCTAATCTGCCCAAATCATAAACAGAAGTTGTCCGGTAACTGCCTTCCCAGTACGCTTCACGAGTTCCTAGAAGCGCACCGCCTGGATCTGTTTTACCTAGTTTACGTGCCGGTAAACGTCCACGCTCCGATGGGATAGAAGCTCGTAAGCGGAAGAGGTTGATTTCAACCCCGCCTGTTGGATAAGCAGATCCAGGTCCCCACAGTTCAATATATTGTTCGGAAAATGCATCTGCTAGACGGCTGACATCTTCCTCATTCTCTACTCTTAATACTGAAGATGGAACCACGGTGTTTTGGAGTTGTGATCCGTACCTCATTTCAAGCTCCAATAAAAAGACGGCATCGGACGGATTAAATCCATCTTCTTCTAGACCTTGCCGTGCTTTTTCAAAGAGGCCATCGACTGCAGCATTGTAGGCATCAGCATCTAATGCAATGTCATTTGTTCCTGGTGAAAGGACTACCATCATAGAGTCATTTTGGTATATGTGAGAGATATCCGAGACAGCAGAACCAAAGGCGCAGAATACTGGTGAAAAGCGGAACACATATATTGGTCCTCCTGCTCCGAGGTGAGTTGTGTACCCAACTGCATGGGTTGCACCGGCCCCGCCAAATGCGAATACTGCAAAGTCATCTGGCCGTAACCCTCGTAGGGCAATGTTCTTGAACAGGTCATTTCCAGCATGTCCGTCAACGGTAAGCTTGACTGCCGCAGCTGCTTCGGCAACGTCCATACCTAGTGGTTCAGCGACGTTTGCTTCCATCAGCATGTGAGCCCGTTCAGCATTAAGACCTATTCTTCCTCCGCAGAATCTATCTGGATTGATGTAACCGAGAATAAGGTCAGCATCAGTTACGGTAGGCTCGCGGCCGCCAGTGTCGTAGCAGGCTGGGCCAGGCATAGACCCAGCACTTTGTGGCCCTACTTGAAGGCGCTGTGTCAGTGGATTTACCCAAGCTATCGACCCTCCCCCTGCTCCAATGGTGCTTACTTCCAGCATGGGAAGGCTTACAAAGAAGTTCTCAATGACAGGGTGATAGCTGTAATGCCTTGGGTTTCCATCAACGACGAGACTGGCATCGAAACTAGTTCCCCCCATGTCCGTGAGTACAGCGTTGGTTATTCCGTATTCTTCACAAAGACGTGCTCCACCGAGGAGCCCAGCGACCGGCCCTGAAGCATACGTGTTTAGGGCGGGCGTTTTGATGACCTTACTGACTGCACCAGTGTTATTTACCAGCAAAATGGGTTTCGAGTAATTTCTAGCACGAAGTTCATCACTCAGCGACCGAAGGTCATGTGCAAGATCACGGTGCATGTATGCACTGAGAATTGTTGACATTGTTCTGGGATACTCACCGCTTGTTGGTGAAATTTCGTGAGAGAGCAGGACCGGCATAGCGCCGAGGTATTTCTCTGGGTACAGCTCGTCGATAATTTCGCGAACTTGAATTTCATGCACTGGGTTCTGGAAACCCCAAAGGAGAGAAACAACGAAACCCATCGCACCCTTATCTACCAGAGAATGGACCTGTTCAACTACGCTGCCCCTATCAAGAGGAGCGATAACTTCGCCTGACCAATCAATTCTTTCTTTGACCCCAGCAATCATGTCTCGCTGGATAATGGGTTTAGGTTTGTGCGCATTGGCCTTGTTTCGAATTTCTTCAGGTTGTCGCCCATCAACCCACGAACGCGCTCGTCCGATGAGGGTGACATCTTCAAATCCCTCGGTGGTGATAAGCCCTAATTTGGGGCCGGTTCGCTCAATAAGTGTGTTAAGGGAAATGGTCGTGCTATATGAGACAGAAAGACAATCGTCGAGGAGCTCTTCTAGGCTCAAATCAATAGTTTCTGCTGCTGCTTCAATGGCGCGAAGTGCCCCGACTGAGACATCGTATTTTGTCGTCGATGACTTCCCGATGGTATAACCACCTTCATATGAAACATAGCAGTCAGTGAAAGTACCTCCGATGTCAAGGTCAACGGCTATGTCTTTAACTTTTTGTTTTGTTTTTGCCATAACTGGTCGGCTCCTTATTTTTCTTCGTTACCTGCGTGCTTAGCTTTAAGTTGTTCAATATCGATTTCCATGTCGTGAGTGAGCGGATGACCAGGAGGAAGGTACTCAGTATCGATGAGGACGCCGCAATTCGGGCAATAGCACTCAACAATTCGGCACCATCCGGGATCTGGTGCGAAGGTATATTCACCTTCGATGATCGGTTGATGGATTTCTTCCGGACTTCTATCTCTGATTAGACAGCCTTCTTTGTAGTTCTGTGTGGCGGCGCCGAGCCCATGTCCACACTTGTTGCATTCCCAGGTCTCAGTGCCGAGATTAATATCCAGGTATTCTGCTACTTGAACTTTGGTTGGTGTTTGTTCTGCCATTTTTTTCTCCTAGCTATCTTTGGATCGCAGTACGATATTTTTTGCCCCATCGATGCACGCATTACGGTTTTGCGTAACAAAGATGGTCGTGAAGTCTGACTCGATAATTGCTGGACCTTCGACTAGGTCTCCGGCTGATAAAGCTAGAACTTCATGAACAGGAACCTCCTCAAAAGTGTCTCCGGTCCACACTGACCGAGAAGACCCAGCATCTTTGGGCTGATAATCTCCCGAGAAATCTGGATTTTCCAGCTCTGGATGTGGTGAAGGAGCAGTGGCCTTTACTCGGACGCTATCCCACACGACAGAACTTTCTTCGCCAGAACCTTCGGATAACAAGATGCTTTTCGCTTCTGCTATGACAGCATCTGTGACTTCGCTCTCAAGAGCAACGTGAGCTTTGGTTTGTGGATCAGCTTCTAAGGTAAACCCTGCCTGAATTTCATAGGTTACGCTGGATGCATCAAATCCTTCTCCCAACATGTCCCTTTGCGCCTCTTCTTTCATACCGTCAACCATTTCGTCAACGGAGACGTTGGATGAATCCTCGATCACAGATGTCTCATAAAGGTGGCTGATATCCATCCGTGAAGACCCGTAGGCACTGAAAACCGGACTCATCGGGAAACAGTAAGCCGTAGAGACATTAATCAGGTCAGCGACTGTTGCTACATGGGTAGGACCTCCACCACCATAAGCAAAGAGCACATCAGCGCTTATATTTCGGGCCTCGCCATAAGAAGTAAGGCCATCAGCGATTACTTGATCGACAGTTTGTCGTATTCTCCATGCCGCTTCCTCAACGGAAATTCCTAGAGGCTCTGCAATATTTTCAGAGATTCCCTGACGGGCTTTTTCGACGTCGAGATTTCGGCCGCCCCCGAGGAACGTTTCAGCATCTAGGTAACCCAGAACTAGGTTCGCATCGGTCACTGTCGGTGAGTCACCCCCTAACCCGTAGCACATCGGCCCGGGATACGCCCCGGCACTTTGGGGTCCTACTTTTACGTCACCATCTTCGACGCGGGCTATTGATCCGCCGCCGCCGCCCAGAGACTCAGCAACAATGGCGGGGACGTCGATGCTTACACCGTCGACAGTGACAGAACTTTCGACGCCCTTCCAAATCTCGCCTACAGCTCCGATATCGGTACTTGTCCCACCAATGTCTAAGGTAAGGCCTGATTCTACGCCAATATCAGCACCCAATTCGTTGCTACCTACAAGTCCTGCGGCAGGGCCAGAATTGTATGTGTGCGCTGCGACGCTTTTCGCCACCCGCGCTACTGAACCATTTGCATGCACCACAAGAAGTGGCTTTGTATAACCACGTCTACGTATCTCTTCTTCTGCCTTATACAAATGCCTCGCCAACCCATGGTGGATATAGGCTGAGATCAATGCGGTACGTAGTCTAAGCCCATCGTCTCTACTTTGGGAAACTTCACTTGATACCAATGTTGGTAAAGAGCCAAGAAAATGTCGAGGAAATTCATTCCGCACTATTTCGCGGATCTGTGTTTCCGCAGCATCATTCTTGTGACTCCCTTTAATTCCAACGACGAGGCCTCGAGCACCTGCTTCTAGCAGTTCTATGACCTTTTTCCGGATTTGGTCCTGAACTATTTCACCCTCAACTTCTCCGGTTTCTCCTATTGAGACAGGAACACCCAAAACAAGATTTTGCGAGAGAAGCCAATCATATGCTGACCCTTCAGCTGCTTCTCCGTAGAGATCCCCTTCATGGCCATCAGAGACAAGGACGCCTAGGTTCGGGCCAGTCCGTTGAATAATGGTGTTCGTTCCGTATGTGGTTGAATACCGGATAACCGAAGTTTGCTTTAGGGTTTCAGTAAGGCTCATGCCGAGACGCTCCGAAGCTGTCTCAAGGCAATTTAGAAACCCTTCTGTCAGGTCATGAGGTGTTGTATCAACTTTAACGCTAAAGGCTTCACCATCTTGAGTGATGAAACCATCGGTAAAGGTTCCCCCGGTGTCTATATCAATAGTGATGCTCACAAGATCTCCATTTTCTTTTTTATTTACGCATGCGTAAAAAACTAATATTTTTTTAGTCGTATTTCAAGTTTTTCTTATATTTTTATTCTCTTTTTCAATCCTTAAATACTTTTTCTATAAGCCCGGATGCGGATACCGAAATGACCAAGAATCCTCCAGTCACGATCGGTGGCCAGTAATTGGGCCAACCCATCAGCGCTATGCCGCTAAATGTCACTTTCAGAAAGAGGACACCAAAGAACGTTCCGAGGATATTGAATTCCCCATTTCGGAATGTCACTGCGCCTAAGAAACAAGCGGTGAATGCTCCAAGGAGAAAAGGGTCACCAGCGGTGGTTGATGCGACTCCAGTTCGTGCAGCCAATAACGCACCTGCACCAGCTGCGCACATACCGCAGATGATGAACGCCAAGACACGATACCGAGAGACTCTAATACCGGAAAGGCGTGCCGCTACTTCATTTCCGCCGATAGCATCAAGTCGCCTTCCTGCCACTGTCCGACTTATCACTAGACCGAGAATAAGCAAAATACCAACCATAAACCACAAAACCAGTTTTGGGTGAAGGAAGTGCCAATCGGGCCATTGCGAGTTTGCTAATTTTTTAAACCTATTATTCGTTGTAATGTCACGGTCGGCCATCCAGCGATGAACTCCAACTAGCACTGACCCGGTTCCTAAAGTCGCTACAAAAGCATTGATACCGAATCCGGTAACAATCAGGCCGTTTATTAGACCTATGAATGCCCCGACGGCTAAAGCGACCAGAACTGCAAAGAGTATTGTCCAGTTCCCTGGTTGAAGCGTCTTATCAACGACCGAATCAGGGTCTAAAAACTCTACTGCGGCAACTCCTCCCAACCCTATGGTCCCAGCGATGGAAAGGTCAAAATCGCCAACGATAAGTACTATCGTCAACCCGCCAGCAACGATGGAAGCGAGGGCCGTATTGTTCAGGATTACGTGCCAGTTCGCAGATGTGAAAAATTTATCAAAGCGCATTATCCCGAAGAACATTATTTCAGCTACCAAGACTCCAACCGGAGCCCATCGAGCAAGCTTCTTGGCATCGACATTACGTTGTCGTTTAGCTACGACTGTTTGCTCGACGGTGGACATAAAGTACTGTTCCTCTCTTTTTTAAGTGGGGTGGCGGGGAGTTCCCGCCACCCCACTATTTACTTTTTCTAACTTCCTACAGAGTGTGTCTCTAGTAGTCGGTTACAAGTTTGCTTGTCTTATATATCGGTGGTGGGTTGAAGTATCCGCCGGTACCTGCCGCAGGTGGCTCCTGCCCAGGTTGGATAATGGTAGCTGTCATCAGCGTATGTTCTGGAAGTGGTACTCCAGATAGAGCCAATGCCAAGTATTCGCATGCAATCGCACCAATTTGCGAGTTAGCAGCTGCAACCGTTGTTTGGATTTGCCCTTGTCTCATCATTTCGAAACCGGTTTCTTCGTCACCGGTGTAACTGGACACAAATACGTCACCAATCTTGCCAGCATCTTCTAGCGCTTGAACTACACCTGCCGCTGGAACATCCCAATGTGAATAGATAGCTTTCATATCAGGGTGTGCTTGCAAAGCTGCTTCTGTTGCAGCGCGGAATCCTTCTACCGTGCCGTCACCGATAATTTCTACTACTTCAATATCGGGGTAGGAATAGCCAATAACAGCATCGACCATATGTGTTCTGACGTCGAGGGTTTCAATACCTGGAAGGATAGCTATACCAAGTTTCCCAGCTGAATCCATTTCATATCCAATAATTTGGAGAAGAAGTGGAGTTACGCCCCAGTCGTGCTCTTTAATATCTATGGAGCCTGGCTGGTCGAACGTATATGTTCCGACAAACGGTTTTCCAAGGGCATTCATTTCGTCAATAATCGGGCGGAGGACAGCACCGGAGTTCGATACATTCCAGATCGCATCATCACCGCGAGCTAGGAACGTTTCCCCAGCTTGCAACGCGAGCTGTGGATCAAAGTTCGCATCGACTACATCCAATGTTCCGCCGTTGGCTTCGACAGTTGGTGCACAAACCTCTGTCTGAATCGTTGCTTCAGGAACCTGAAGAACTCTAATTACGCCTATCGTTTTACCTTCAAAGATACTGAAGTCTACTTCAAGACCTGATTGGCTCTTTTCTGCAGGGAGAACTCCAACATAGCCCATTTCTTCGCGTGGCCTTAATCGGGTATCTCCAGTTGCAGTGAGTTCAACAGTGTCACTTGATGAATCAGCACTATCGCTTGAGGTATCACTCGAGCTATCACTCGAGCTATCACTCGAACTGTCACTCGAGGCATCACTTGAGGTATCACTTGCAGCTGATGAAGACCCGCT
>JAQWQL010000018.1 GCA_029244605.1 Acidimicrobiales bacterium
GTTTCGAGAACTTTGCTCCTATTTTTTATATATTGCGCTCGTGGCTCAATTGGATAGAGCATCTGACTTCGGATCAGACGGTTGGGGGTTCGAGTCCCTCCGAGCGCGCTAGACACCAAAGTCTTCATAAAGGATCAATGAAAAGATGAATCGCTATATCCTAACGTTGTCCTGCCCGGACCAAAAAGGAATTCTTGCTACCGTAAGCCACCGGCTTTTTGAGACTGGCGGAAATATCCTCGAGAACGCCCAATGCACAGAAATGAAATCAAGTACTTTTTGCATGCGTACATGTTTCGAAATTGATGGTGTTAATTTCGACACCATCAAAACAGCTATTGCAGGAGTAGCGGAAGAATTTTCCGCTGAATTTACTCTGCGTGAGGAGAATAATCTTCCAAATGTTCTGATTATGGTTTCACAATATGATCACTGCCTCCTTGATCTCTTCTACAAACAAAGGGCAGGTGAACTTGCGATAGAAATCCCTGTTGTCGTTTCTAACCATGAAGATCTCAAGGAATACGTTGAAGACAATGGAGCGGTGTTTAACCATATTCCGGTCACGCCGGAAATACGTGAGAAAGCTGAACTGGAGCTCCTTAAGCTAGTGGAGGAACATGATATTGACTTCATTGTTTTAGCCCGCTATATGCAAATACTGAGTAAAGACGTATGCAATCAGTTGAAGGGAAGAATCATCAATATTCACCACTCATTTCTTCCGAGTTTTCGAGGAGCAAGGCCTTACCATCAAGCATGGGACCGAGGAATCAAGCTTATTGGTGCCACGGCGCATTACGTCACCCCAGAGTTAGATGAAGGCCCAATCCTTGCTCAAGATATCGCCCGAGTTACCCACAATGACAGTCCCGAATCAATGGAGCAAAAGGGGCGTGAAATCGAACGCCAGGTCCTTTCACGAGCAGTAAAAGCACACGCTAACGGGCGGGCGTTCCTACTTGGAGACCGAACCGTCGTCTTTGAGCATTAAAGCTTATTTAAGGGTCCTATCATTCGCTGATTTTCTCCCAGTGTTTAGAAAAACTGGGGAATATTCATTTTTTTGCGCATAAATCGCCGCTCGGGTGTAAGAAAGAGGGGAAAGAAAGATCTATCTGGGTGAATAGCCTCTGGCGGAAGGAAACCCAATGACAGTATTTAAAAACAAACAAGAGAACCAATCTCGAACACCATTGACACTGCTACTTGCAGTAGCCACTGCCCTACTTGTCATGGTGGCTGCTGTATCAGCTTGTTCAAACGGTGAAGAAGAGCCAGTAGGTTCAGACTCAAGTACTACTGCTCCGGAAGAAACCGAATCATCGAATTCCAGTAGTCCGGTGGAAGAGGAAGGCGAGTCTTCTGAATCCAGTTCTCCAACAGTGGATGAAAACAATGTTTCCGATTCTGAAGATAATTCAGAAAACGATATCTTAGCTGGGCAGTCGTATTGCGATATTGCTTCCCAGTGGCAGGAAGCGTTCGAGAGTTCATTCCCATCCGATACACCTACAAATCTTGAATATGTTGCTGCTATAACAGAAGCCGCACCAGCTGATATTACTGCGGAATGGGGAACATACAGAGACGCCCTTGTTGCATTTACGAATGGTGAATCACTACCAGCTGGGGTCGATTTGGATGCTCTGCGCGCACAGCTTAGAAACCACGTTGAAGCGACCTGTGGAGTGGTATTCGATACCGCACCGGCGGCGGACGTAGAATTTTCCGGATGCTGGGCACGGGCCATTTGGCTAATAGGGTGGGGTGTAGATCAAGATGCCCTCGATAACCCTGACCAGTACCAGCAAACGCTCAATACAGCGTTAGCAAGTCGAGATGCTACGATCCTGTTTCCAGTGATAGAAGAACTCTATGGTCTTTTGGGAACCCCGCCAGCAGGTGGGACAGGACCGGGATACGGTTCTTGTCCACCATTTGACTAAACGAAAAAGTAAAACTTTATTCTTCGCTCGCATAGTCGCGCAGCATTTTTCTCAATTCAAGCTGATGTTGTTCTTCTGCTGAAATCATTGTGCGTGCAAATTCCTCTAAAAACACCGAGGACCCTTCAACTATCTCGAGAAAATTCTGATAAAGGACAACAGTTTCTTGTTCATGCACCAGACTTTCGGTCAAAATATTGTGAATTGAATGCTGATGGGTTTCTTCAATATCCGCAATCGTGGTTGAAGGGTGACCACCAAAACCAGTAAGGATTTCCCCAACTTCCTGAGCGTGGACAAGAGATTCTGTAGCTTGGCTCTTCATAAAATCCACAAGAGGGATCCGGTTTGGCCCTGTGATCATAAGAGAATAGTGGGTGTAACGGACAACACCAGAAAGTTCTGCTTCAAGGATTGCGTTCAAAGCTGCAATAATTTTGCCTTCACTAGGTTGTTCAGTCATATCTCTCTCCAAATGGGGATTAGTTAGTTACATTCTACCATCGTATGATGTGGCTTTTCCCTAAAATTCTCTAGTTCCAGATCCTATATGAGATAAAAACCCATACTTAATTTCCTTTCTTTTTAGCGTCTTTTGCATAAATTTACCTTTTTCTTAAAAAGTTCTCCGTCAGGGTGTAAGAAAGAGAGCTTCAGACTGTCTACCTCCTGTAGCAACAACAGCCGAGGAGGCAAAAATGAAAAACAAGACTACAAAAATTATAACTTTTATTGGAATCGTGGCTCTTTCTCTAAGTGCCCTGTTCGTATCTATCGGATCAGCTTCAAGCGGGAATCCATTTGGTGCTAATCCACCAGGGTTCTTTGAACCGATTCCGGAGATACCTATAGAACTAATAGTTGATGTGAATGAACCAACTGTTCAATACGACAACACATGTATTCCCTTCCACGAAGTGGACATCATGATTACAAATAATTCTGTCGGACTAGATCAAGAATTTAGCGTCTATATCGTGCCAGAGGATCAGGAAAATGAGTCAGCTGTCCCTCTATATGCCGATAATCATGTTGAGGTAACTTCAATGACATCAGTGGTTGTCAGCTTTGATGGAGATCAGAGTGACAATGTTGATTTAAACCTATTGGTGTACCTGAATCCAATGAATTTAGACAACCCATTGTTGGATGTATCCATTAATGAATGCCCGTTCATCGTACTTTGGCCTATCCCAGATGGTGTGGGCGAACCAGTTGAAGGCAACGACGACGAAGGCGACGAAGAAGAAGCCCCAGTCCTAGTTGAAGGCAACGACGAGGGCAATACCCCAGATATTGAGGAAATTGGGTACCCACCGGAACCAGAAGTTGCTCCTGAAGATCCCAAAGGTACTGATGACTCAGATGAAACAGCTTCCAGCGAAGCAGAAGAGACACAGGGATCGTCCGGACTGTCATTTCTCTGGATCATCCTAATCATTGTTGGTGGCGTCGCTACTATCGGGACAACGACCAGAGCAATACAAAAAACAACAGCTAAACACTAGAGACTTTTCTATGGTGCCAGCCCGTAGTGGGCTGGCATCAGCTGTTTTCGTCTTCAAGTCTTCTTATGAAAGGATTATTTCCAAACGGGCGAGACGTCCCATCCGTCAGTATCAGTTAACCGTCGGAGGTTTGTACCGTCTCTCCCGATTGTGAAAAGATCCAAGGAACCGTAAAAGTCGCTAGAGAAAACAAGGCTTCGGCTATCTGGTGACCAATCGAGGTAGGTGATGAAGACAATATCGTTTTCTGTTACTTGGTAAAGGTTTTGGCCATCTGCCCCGATGACAAAAACTGCGTCTTCGCTCATTGTTAAGGTGTGGTCTTTGATAAACGCTATCCATTGGCTGTCTGGTGACCATGTTAAGGCGTATGGTTTTCTTTCAAATTCAGCGAGGACCTGAAAATCGCTTCCATCGAGGGAGGTGGTGAAAATTTGGAAATTTGGATCATTACTCTGATCTGTTGTTATGACGGAAGATAATGTTGTCCCGTCCGGAGACCATATAGGGAAGGCATCGAAGAGGAGTTCTGAATCAATTACCCATTGATAGCTTTCATCTTCTATGTTCCATAGGCCTATGGCTCCGCTGTCTTCATCTTCAGCGTAGAAAGCTAGACGGGAACTGTCGGGAGACCATGAGAAACTGGGGCGTCGAGGCCAGAAGTAGAAATCCTGGATTTCTATTTCAGTAGTGTTTTCGGTGGGTACGTCATACACAAAGATCTTGTCTTCTTCGCCTGTTGAAGCGGTATACGCTATTTTCGTTCCGTCAGGAGACCATCGGGGGTTTTGTTCGCGTTGTTCGCTAAATGTCAGTTGTTGAACATTACCACCATCAATGTCCATAACATAAAGATCATCGCCGTCTCCTTGGCTACCTATATAGACGATTCGTTTTTTATCAGAGGACCAATCCGGGTCGTAACTTTCATATTCGGGATCTGTGAGTTCATGAAAATTAGAGCCGCTTTTATCAACGATAACAATTTGAGAGTTCCCATTCCTGTTACTTACGAAAACGATCTCTGAATACTGCGAGGTATTTACTTCATAACCTTCTGGGAATAGGGTTCCTTGAAGATTCGATCTTGCGAAATCAGCGTCAGTGAGATTAGCACCGGTGAGGTCAGCGCCGGTGAGGTCAGCGCCGGTAAGGTCAGCATTTGAAAAATCAACCGATACCAAATCCGACCCTAAGGACGCTCCAGCGAGGTCCGCTCCGGAGAAATTAGCCCCAGCCATGTACCCGCCGCCGCAGCAGTCATTGGGCCACGGAAAAATGACGTTATGTAAGTTAGACCCAGACAGATCCGCCCCAACGAAACTTGTTGTGTGTTCCGAGAAATCTACGTTACTAAAATCAGCTCCGGATAGATTCGCTCCAACAAAATCAGCATGCAGTAGGTCAAGATCATCGAAGATTGCTGACTGTAATTCAGCAAAGTTCAAATAGGCATAGCTCAAATCAGCTCCAGTGAAATCCGTATTAGGAGGACATTCCCAACGTGGGACTTGTTCATCCGTGAATCCTTTATCGCATCCCGCAGCTTTCAGGGTCGTTTCCCAAGTTTGTTCCTCAAACGAACTCGTAGAATCTTCACACTCAACTTCTGACGACGTTGTAATTTCAGCCAAAGGGCCAATATTTGCTGTTGCTGCCTGATCAATAAGTGCACAAGTAAAAATAGCATCATCAAATTGTGCATCACCAAGCACTAGATCACGAAGGTGCGACTCTGTGAAGTCAGACCCAGAGAAATCAGCTCCTGAAAGATTAGAAAAACGTATTCCTGCATACAAAAATTGAGCATCCGGAAACTCAGATCCGGAAAAATTCACACTGTATAGAGCTGCACTATAAAAATCAGCGTCGGAGATAGTAGCCCCAATCATTTTGACCCCTGAAAAATTTGATAATCCGGCATTCATACCGTCGATTTTTGCTTCTGAAAGGTCTGCCAGAAATAATTTCGCTCCAGAAAAGTCGATATTTTGGCCTGTGATTCTGGTGAAGTCAGTTGCTACTAGTCTTGCCCAGTAAAAGTCCGCATCAACAATGTTCGCTCCTTCGAAAGATGCTCCCGTGAGGTCACCGCCTCTAAACCAAGGGGTAGAAATATTGGAGTTCCGGAATGTGGTTTGGGACAAATTCCCATCAAACACTGGTTCGTTGAGAGTTGAGTAATCAAAGTTTGCTTGAGTCAGAGGAGATTGAAGAAATTCAATCATTTCAAGATCAGAGTGTCTGAAATCTACTCCACTGAAATCAACATTTCTGAATGTTGAGTCCTTTATGACTGAGTAACTAAGGTCCGCTCCGGAAAGGTTAGTTCCTTCGGGGCATTCCCATGAATGCTCGCGAGAAGGAACTTTATCGCAGCCGGCTGCGAGTAGTTTTTCTTCCCAAGGTTCGGGTATAGGTGTTGGGGTTGGGTCAGGTTCAGGTCTTGAATCAGGGGTTGGGTCAGGTTCAGGGGTTGGGTCAGGTTCAGGTGTTGTTGTTGGAGACGTCGTTTCTGGATTTGTTTGAGCGTCCGTGCTCTCTTGTTCGCTGCTGCAGCTAGCTAGAGTAAGTAACAGAAGGAGATAGAAGAGTTTTTTCATTGGTAGTAGTGTGTGCAAAGAACGCTCCCCTATTCCAGAAAATCCAGGATGCTATTTTAAAGGTCAGCGTGTTCTAGATTTTAATAAGAGAAATATTATCGACCCGGAAAGATACGCGCGTCCCATGCTCTGGTAATTTCTGAATAGAAAAATCACCTTGGTGCTTTTCGATTCGTTGCGCCATGTTTCGTGTGCCTGATTTTCGTATCGAAATATCTTCTATTCCAATGCCATTGTCATCAATCATCAGAATGATATTGTTCGATTTCATAGTGAGCTGAATTGTGATTTCATCCCCGCCGGAGTGTTTGACGGCGTTAGTGACAGCTTCTTGCGTTGCTTTAAATAGATCATCGCAAAGATTTTGTGGGATTCGTTCGATCTGGCCATCAGCAGAGGACGTATTGAGAAACACAACAGTGAAGGCAGAAATGCGGTTATAACGTTCAGCAAGAACTTGTAACTGTGTATCAAATGAATCTCGTAGTTCCATTTCGTTAGTTATAAGCGCCCGAAGATCTTTCGCTATTCGGTCAATGGCTCGGGAAAAATCATGAATATTTTCTTCGGTTGGGGTGGGCCCTCCCTCTTTTAGAAAAGGCTGCAATCCCATACCAATGACAAAGAGTTCTTGGAGTGTGTTGTCATGGATTTCGGAGATGAAATGGTCTCGTTCTCGTTGTTGAACTTTTTCTTTTTCAAGATTTTCAACTCGTTTTCGTTGTAGCTCGATTTCCGACCCATGTTGTATTTTGGCATTGATATCATCGCCCCATTCAATGATGTACCCTTCGGGAGTGCGGGAGAAGAGTGTCTCTACTTCAATTTGGCTTACCTGACCTTCTTGGTCTTCAAATAGCTCCGCATAGTCGTAGATACTGTTTGTGGAATCTTCTGGGTTGAGTGTGAAGAACTGTGAGGCTTGTCCTTCTTCCATAGCTCTTTGGAAATAAGGAAGGAGTTCATCGAATCGGATACGTTCTTGTGAGTTCATCATTCCCGTTTGAATATTTGTGCGACGCCATCTGTTGAATTCCTGGTTGGCCCAAAGAAATTCTAGATCTACAAGGTTTCCCTGATCATCAAAAACCGGTTTGTGAGCTGCGACAGCTTTCGTGAGGTCCATTACTTGTTCTCCGAGAAGTTCAATACGTTTCTGTGCGAACTCTGGTGCGGTCATGATGATGTCATCTGTTACTGGTTCGAAGGCAATGGTAAGGAATACTGTTCCGTTGTCCATTTTTGTGAAGGTTGCGGTACGTTCGAACGCTCCGAGTGGGTTGGATACGTAACCGGATATTTTTCCTTCGTACCCGTTTTCGAGGACGTGGTTAAGTACTTGCTCGTTGAATGCTTGGTTGGCGTCTTTGAACTTGTCCCCACCGCTATCTTCTGATTCCAGCTCGGCCATGAATTCTTCCATGGAGATGTCTGTTGTTCCAAATGATGTGGTTCGAGGGAAGTGCTTAGGCATTCCGAGAGGGAAGAAGCTTTCTTCATACGTTTTGTTCACAAGGATCACTCGTTCTGTTCCAAATTCCGCTGGGTTGATCTTGATGATGAATGTCGGGTTGGATTGGTCCAGTAGCTGGCTAAATAATCCTTGTTGTGTGAACGACACGAGGTGAAATATGCCATCACCTGAGATTGAGGATTCTATTGTTACAAAACCTTCAGCGTCTCTACGTTCAATGGTCATTGATGCTTTACCTTTTTGCTCAACCTCATTAGAGAGTTTTAAGAACATTGGTAATCGTTCAGTTGCTACGAGAGAGAGTCTTTCTTTAGATGCATACTTTTGGTTAGGGGCTGCTATTTCCCATGCTTGGTTCTGCCACATGCATTCAAGGTCAACTACGTTTCCTAGTTCGTCTTTGATTGGGAGATAAAGTGAGAATGGTTTATCAGTAATGGCTCGCTCTCTGAGGATTTCGGATCGTGCTTGAATGTAGTTAGGGTCAGTGGCTAATGCTTCTTTGTCTGCAACTGTGAATACCCACATGCCGAGAAGGTCACCGTTGATGTCGTTAAAGTACGTTAGTGATTGCTTCCATGCTTCGCTTCTGAATTTCCAAATAGCTGAAGATGCTTTGCCCTCTTTGTACATTTCTCTTGTTTGACTTGCGAAAGAATCCCAGTCTTCGTTGGGGAATAGGAACTTGGAGGATTGTCGAATAGATTCGACCTCAACTTCTCCTACTTCTTCATAGTCTTTAGGGGTGGGTAGTCCGTCAGTTACTCCGTTTAGAAATAATTGTCCAAAACCATCGTTAATAAGAACTACCTTTGCGTCAATAGATCCGGCTTTACCATCAGAGAACCTGAGAAGTAAGGTCGGGGCTTGTGCGGAGAGAAGGTCAGTCATAACTGTCTTCAAGTTGTCTAGTGTTTCTGCTTCGAAGGTCCAAATACCGAAGATCGTTCCATTTTCTTCTACGACGTTAACTCTGGTTGTATAGCGAATGCCTAGAGATTGGAATTGTGCGGTTTCGTTGATGTTCTCGACACAGTGCATTACAGCTTGTAATAAACTCACTCTGTCTTGTTCAGGGAAGTAGGAAGCTGCTTTCGTCACCATCTCAAGTACGTTTACTTGACCATCTAGTTCTTCGTAGTTGTCTGTCGTTGGCAGATCCATCATTGGGCCTTTAATCATTTCGTCGACAAAGGCTTTGTTCATAACAACTGCTGTAGCTGTATTGGTCTCTGCTGGAATATCTAAGGTTTCGTACTTAACAATAAGTGTTGGACCTTGTCCATCTAACATGGTTAACGAAAGTGGGGATAGGAGGCTCATGCTTTTTCGTCTTGTGCGTTAGCGATGGCTTTGAGTACGCAGCTGCATTAGAGGAATCCTCGATGAGTTTCGGGAGAGCTTCGTTAAGTTTCATTTTTTTCCAATGCATGGTGTAAGTAACACTACTGTCTTTCACCGTATTACAGGCCCTAAAGGAGTTTCTCTAAAATCGATGCGGTCTTGCCAAATACCATCAGGTTGCTCAACCTGAATAACAATAGGAACCCAGCCAAACTCTTTACCTTCAGGTGGTTCAACTAGTAATCCGTGGTCAATCTCAACTAGATGGAGTTCATCTACCGTGGTTGGTCGTTCAAGAAAAAGCTGAGAAGACCCCCAATCTTTATGCATTCGCTCGATGAGCTGCTGTAAGTCTGCTAGGTACTCTTCAGTGTAGGTCTCGGGATAATCTTGAATAAGACCATGGAATAAAGGTTGGTCTCTGAATCGATACCATTGGTAGGAGATAATACTGCCATCATCGAGAATAGTTTGGTGAATCTCCTGGTCGCAAACATCGCCATTGGGGCATTCATAACAAGAATAATCTGGCGTGTATGACCAATATGAGTTATCGCTTTGATCCTCGATATATTCTTTTTTTATTCCATTTTCTGCTAATTCGTGTGGTGCTAGAGAAGTTGTGTACGGTATCGTCCCATATGCGAGTTCGGTGAGTTCTAGGGGGACGTCTTTTTCTTCCACCGGAACGACAGTGGAACCTTGTATTTCATAATATTGCCCCCAACCTCGTTCTTCCTCACCTGCTCCATCCCACTCAAAATAAACATTTACTTCCCCGCTAATCTCTCGAGGGCGTAAAGGTGAATCAATAAAAAAATCAGCAACATATTCGTCTTCATAATTTGATTCACTAAATTTGATCTCTTCCCATGGTTCTTCCCCCCAACGTTCGACCTGCATCGGAATTCCGAAATCTGCAAAGGATGTTTCATAGGTTGATAGGTCCTGACCAGCAATAAAAATATCGACAAAATTGTTGTACAAGTCCACATCAAAAGTTTGAACGTTAAGAACAAACGGCTCTACTTCTTTTTCTTTTGGAAAAAGAGGGGGAAATATTTTAATAAAAATCCGTCCGTTGTCATCAGTTTGTGAAAAGACTGGTATTGGTGGCATCTCATTCCCCGTAGGGAGATAGGGACTTGCAGGTGAGTATCCGAGTGTCTGTTCTGCCTTTACCCAATATGGGTTTTCGTCCCAGCCTGGGTCATCAGGTTGCGCAAGGAACCAAGGTTCATTCCCGATCACTTCATATAGTTCCTCCTGAGAAACCGTACCTTCCACAAAGCCAATAAGGGAATTAGCTGTAAGGCTTTGATCCCATTCGTAAAGGTCATCGAGAAACTCTAGGGAGTTCCATCGATCAACTCTTCGCGACCAGTGCTCAGGAACATACGCTATGGCAGGTCCAGAAAAGTTCGCAGCATCTAAAAGAAAAGTCCACGTGATCTTTCCACTATCGAGAGACCACGGTTGCTCATCGATTCGTTCAGCTCCACCAAAAATTGGTAATCCTACCCATGAGGTTCCAAGGTAAATTCCACCTTCGTTGTCGAAAGTCTTTTGGTCTTCATCAAAAGAAATAAGGTTCGGAGGCACAATAAGAGTGTTAGAAAGGGTAACCCTTCCAAGCAAAGAGCAATCAATACGGGCTTCAAAGAACCCCCACCCTCCCCCAGTGTCGCTTAGAGGGTTATAGAGATGAGTTGCTGCTGAAGCCATGTATTTTGGAAATTTGCTTCTACCCATCTTGTCATGAATAAAAAGACCTCCTTCAATTGAATTGAATGGCCCATGCGGGCGAGCACGGTCATCCCCAATCCACTGGCCCCATAATCCAAACTGGCCAGTTGTCGGATTATGTTCCATCATTTGAAAAATTCGGAGGTACTGCTGTACCCCATAAAGATCCTCTGATGAATATTCCGACCGAACGAGCTCAGCGTGCATTCTTACTTCAAGATAGTTGTCGGATTTACATTCCAAAATTTCATCTTTTGTTGGAATAACGAATTCATCTTTGTTTGCTGCTTCTGGGCAGTGGCGAGGAAGGTAGACGCCAGCAAACCATTCTCTCTCTGTTTGCACATTTGGTTGTTGTCGCTCAGTTCTATGTTCACCATCTGAAGTTTCATCGCTGGCTTCTTGTACCTCATCTGAAGTTTCATCGCTGGCTTCTTGTACCTCTTCTAAAGGTAAAGGGTCCTGAGTGGTTATTTCGTTTTGAGTTTCTGCTGAGCAAGAAATAAAGCTAATAAGGATGAACCCAAGAAAGAGGTGCTGGCTCAATTTCCGTATAGTTGGCATTATTGGAATGTAACAGGAATATCTTATTCTTGAGTCTCTGAAGTTTCGCACTGTCTTAAGATGTCAGTGAATTCCCAACTATATTGTGCTTCTTCTGATCCTGGCGGATCACCGGAATATTCAGAGAATGTCACTACATAGTCAGCTGTTCGTAACGAGAATTTACCGGTAGAGAAACTGTATAAAAGAGGGGCTCCTATTGCTTCCTCGAAAAGAGCTGGCTCTGGAAATATAAGTGGCCCTCCTGGAGTCGTAATCTCGGTTATAGATATTGGAGCAGCGGGTTCGTTCGGATCCCAATCAACTAGGAGACTTTCGGGGAACCGTACAGTACTAGGAAAGGTTTTTTCCCATCCGTCAATAATGTGA
>JAQWQL010000032.1 GCA_029244605.1 Acidimicrobiales bacterium
GTTAGATAACTCGTAACAATTGTTCGATCTCCCCCCTCGCCAGCAACAAAATCTCCATAATACGACTCAGTCCATCCTGACTGTATCGCTATGTCGTTTTCGCGTAGATCTGTCCAAAAATCTTGCCATTTGTCTTCTCCGAAATATGCAATCGTCGCCAACAAAAAACCCATTCCAGGAGCGGAAGTTTCAGGATTTTGTGTAACAAACTCTCCAGAGTATTCCAAAGATGTTAATTGTGTAATTGTTGATGGCTCTATCCCAACTTTGTCTATCCAATAATTAACACAAATATCTCCATAATCAACTGGTGTAACCCGATAATAAGGGTCCAGTACTAGGTCGCTAGAAAGCTGGCCAAGTGTTGATGCCTCATAAGGTTGAAAAATGTTATTTGTTAATCCCCGACATAGAAATGTGTTGTCGATTCCAAACATTACGTCAGCTATAGGATCGCCGGAAGTTAGGACCGACTGTGAAACCATGGTTCCTGTATCTGCGCTTTGGAGGAGGTTCACAGTTATTCCTGTTTCAGCTGTAAACCTCTCAAATGCTCCTTCCGGTGCAAGGAATGCGTCATAGACGATTAAGTCAATAGTTGTCCCAGAAAGGTCAATATCCGCCGAAGACGGTATTTCTATAGGAGGCAATTCTGGCTCTTGGAAGCACGTGCTGTTACTTTCTAGTTCTCCATCATTAGAGCAGCTAAGGGCCAATGACATCAACATAGGACACGCCAATAGGATCGCTATTCGTTCTAGTGTTGTCTTCCTCATTTGTGTTTCCCTCCGCTGGCATTATCCAGATCAGGTATAGGGTAAGTGGTAAAGTGACCACATTCTCAGCCTGGTACTCCAAGCTCCCCGGTTGTGACCCTCATCATACTGTATTTATTCGCTGATAGTAATTTCTAGCGTCTTCAACGTCCTCAAAGGACATAACTTGAGATAGCGTAATAAGGCATGTCTAGCCGAATTGAAATTGAAATAACTAGTAGAACAGACTCTGAGGACTTCAATTGGCGCGCACTTGGTGCCAGAGAGCCAAAAGGAACGATAAAAAGCTCTCTTCTACCTAGTGGTGTTGAAATTGGCGACTCATTTCGTGTCGAGGCTGACTTCCATATAGACGGGATAGAGATACTTCGTGTCGTTCCTAAGAAAGATGTCCGTAAGGGTCCTGAAACTCTCAAAATTTTCGGGACAAAGAACGAAGACTTCGGCGTCACTACGCAACTTGTGAAGAAGAATCGATCTAAACAAGCCAAGAAGCGTAAAACAAAAGACAGAAAGAAAGATTTTTCTAATCGAAAGAAATCCCAATCCAGGCAAGGTCGACCATCTGGAGATGGAGAGAAGAAAAAAATCCGCAGAACCGGAGCTCCGAACCGCGGAAAGCGCCTTAAAACCAAGCGTTCTCACAGGAATGCCTTTGTCGCTACCCTACCCGAACTGCATAAACCTCTAGCAAATGAACTCCTAAGAGGGGGGATTCCTAGTCTCCGGAAAACTATGAAGAAAATGGCCCTCCCAGAAGGGTTTGATACTGAAATATTGCAATACGCAGAGAAAGTCAATACACAACTAAGGACTGCCGAATGGCATGACAAAGCAGACGCCGTTTTGCAGAGCGCGAAGGAAATTGACTTGCGTGATTTCCGTTCTGTCGTTGCGGCTGGCGGCCAATGGGCGAGATCTGAAGAACTCTCAAGCGTCCAATCTCAACTTGAAACAGCATTAAGAGAAAGACTTGAGCTAGAACATGGGCGCTGGCTAACAGAGATCGAGAAAGCCATTTCTGATGGGAAATCTGTCCGTGCCCTTAATCTCAGCTCTCACCCACCTAAACCGGGCACTCTACTCCCTGAGCACATTATGAGCGCACTCGTTAATCTCGCTAATACCTCTCTTGACGGTGAAACTTCATCGCACCGCTGGAGCGTGGTCATTCAAGCAGTCGCCTACTCACCAGTCCGGCTAAAAGTGGTTCCAATTGGAATTCCAAGCAAGCCAACTAAAGACCTCTTAAGCGTCATTAAGAAGAATGCAGACCGCATTCCGGACATAGCAGCTCTTTTCCCAAAGGAACTCGATCAGTAACCTAGGCAAACTTCAATACTGCTTTGCTACAGCTTTCGTTCCACTGTTATGACTCTTGCAGTGACTTTATATCTCTCAAAAAAATTCTTCAGTTGCCGATCACCGGGCAATGCACGGCTAACGATTGACACTGCCGATGACTTTTCGGCTGTATTGATTAGTAAGTCCATCATTGCTTCACCGACACCAACAGATCGCATTTTCGAGTCGACGAAAACTTCTTTAATATCTAGCGACATGTTGTCATATATCGAAACCCATTGGGCAATCATGAAGCCACAAGGGCAATTATCGTACGCACCAATTATGAAAACAAATTCTTGATGATCGATGATCTCAGAAAATAAAGATTCAGAGTTCGCAGATAACGCAGTTGTTTTCTGCCAAAGATCCGCTCCCTTATGCTCCTGAATCTCCACTCGTGACATTTTATGTAGTCGCGAAAAATCCTCTTTGTCGTTTTGCTCAGCGATCCGAGCAGACTCGAACATCATTTAAGGAAAGTCACACCGAGGCGCCACAGTGAGGGCACTCGCCGTCTTTTTCTATTGCAGATTTACTTATTAGTAGAAAGCAGCTTGGGCAATTCGTTTCATCGTCTTGCTTCGCAACGACGCTAGCCTCTTCAGTATCACCCTTTTTGGGCGCTTCACTTCCCTTCCCTTCATCATCGTCTTCGGAGGTTATGCGCTCTTGGAGAATAGCTGTTAAGTCTGCTTCTACTTCTTCTTCTTCTTCATCATCATCGTTGTCGCTCGCCTTTGACTCGCTGCTGTCGTCAGCAAAATCATCATCGTCATCATCGTCGAAAATTTCGGCATCTTCATCGAAATTTTCACCATCACCAGCTTCATCGATTTCATCATCATCAGGCGCGTCGTCGCCAAATTCATCATCATCTTTTTCGAAGTCTTCGACTTCTTCTTTTGAATCGTCAGCCATAGTAAAACCTTTTCCTTATCGAGGGATAATAGGCCTTTCTTGATAGCTTTTGGTGACAAATTCGATCTTTTCTTGGTTTCTCATACGATGTTTTTAAGGCGAGAGTTGCCTTTTCTCCTCTGCACGTCGTTCACTAGCGAGCCGTTCAAGATCTGTTTCATCAGTGAGGTCAACATATTTCATCATCTCAGCGACTACGCGGTGGCCAGCCTCTTCATTAATAAGTCGGTACATTTCTTGACCTACTTCACGGTAGGAGGGGTGGCCCTGAGGTGTTGTTCTTAATTCAATTAAGTGCATCGCAGAGCGTGCATTGATATTCATGTTGAAGCGAATTTTGTAGGCTAGACTCACGGCATAGGAAGCTTGGTCAGGGAAATCGTCAAGTAGTAGGTCGTATAACGACGCTGACCTTTCCATAACCTCATCAAATGCGTTAGACATTCCAGCAGCGTCTATTAGCGGCGGTCGGGTATAGCCATGAGTTGGACTTAGCTGTTGCCATTCCATGGTCAACATTCGATGCCGTTGCAGATCGCGAAATGCACCGTAATCAACAAGAACATCGAAGCGGTAAAATGGCCGCTCAAGAGCACGGCCTGGTTTATGGCGCCTGTTAGTCCTATCTCCAACATAGGCACGGACAAGTGCTAGTTTGTCTTCTGTGTTCATCGCCGCGACACGGCGCTGCAATTGTTCTTCTGGCAAGTTTGAGTGGGAATACATCATTGAAGCGATCATCTTGTCTTCACCACTTGGATCAAAATCGACAAGCCTAACAACTGGAGAAGGGTCAATAGGTGTTCCTTCTTGAAGCAAGGATGCCACAATATCCTTCGTATCCTCGCGCGTATTCTCGAGATAGTCGCTCCATACAACCCCTCTATCTTCTAAATCGACACGCTCTAGGAATGATGGGATCACCTTCCGCAACTCTCCCAACATGAGGTCTGCATATAATCTCGATTCGGGAAGTGGGTGGGAACGCATCCTAAGTAACAAAGCTTCGTAAGCTTGACCGGTTCCATATATGCCCACGTTAGAAAGAGCCGATGCAGGCAATAGTCCACGTAGTGCATCGAACGCTTTTGCTTTGACTGCTTGGCGGTAAATGAAGTCGGAATCGTCAGGGTGTTTAGGAAATGACTCCCTGACAAAATCTTGCAGAGGTGGTATTAACTCAGAGTAGATATCGAAGATACGGTCCATATCACCCACATACCTTGTTCCAAAAGACGAGTTGAGTATTTCAGGGTCGCGGTAATATCGGTATCGACCTCCTAGGCGACTGTCGTACGATATGTACCTAGTCGATTGCTCTAAATAGCTCATCAACCGTCCCCACTCAAGTACTTTTGTAAGCAGGTTGGATGCCTGCTCGCATGCCAGATGTACACCGCCTAATTGAGCTACAGAGTCATCTCCGTACTCAAAAAAGATCCGGTGATAGAGCTTCTCTGCATGACTTAATCCAATCGTTGCATCAATACTCTGGTCCCCTTCAATATCTAAGTCGCCGAGAAACTCATCGAGAAAGAGCCTCCTCAAACTCTTAGCCGATCTACTGTACCTAGCGAATAAAGCGCCCTTAACGACCTCTGGGAGGTTAACAAGTGCAAAAACGGGTTGGTCTAAGTTCGTGAAATATCGTCGTAAAACGTCAGCTTCTTCATCTGACCATTCTTCTGCAATGTATGCGGTCACGACATTTGAGAATACGTCGAGTTTTCGATGAATGTGGGGAGGGTACAAAAATTGATGAAAATTATCAAGCAATCACCACTTTAACAGCCCGCGAGACGACGCTAATCTCTACTTCATCAGATCTCCCGATTAACCTTCCATCAGCATAAACGCGCATCTGGTGCGGGAAAGAAACTTCATATTGAGCAGTTGTTCTTACCTTCAGGTCTGGATGGGGTAAATGATTTCCGGATTCTGAACGTTTAGATGCCAAGAGATACTGACTCAATTTAAGTTCAGAAGTCAGTACTTCGAATTTTCCATCACTTGGATGGCCCCGAACGGATACCCTTCGATTTTTGTAGAATTCTGCGTTCATCACGAGAACTCCCTTGGTGCTAAAATAGTTGCGACGTATGGAACAATGACTTGCGAAATAGAACTGCTCATTTGCTAGCTGTATACAACCGAGGTCTATGTGGCACAGCGTTCCAGTTGTCGGCAAAGCAACGTTTGAATTCTCCTTCCCCCCTAAAGTCCTATGGATATTACCGGATGTAAGCCGCATAAGTGTTATACCCGAATTGACTAAACTCACTATTTCTTGATCTGATTTCGCAATAGGAAACGTTTCGTCAATTAGGAATTCCTCTGTCCAATTATCCAACTGTCCCATACGATTCCTCATTAACTGATTAATTCCTTTGAAGACTTCGCTACTTTCCTAGCGCGCATCCATCCATAGAACACAGCTGCTTCATAGAAAAGGTACATGGGGACTGCTAATGCAAGTAAAGAAATAGGATCACCACTAGGAGTAATAACAGCAACCAATATTACTATTCCTACTATTGCGTAACGCCATTGTTTTCGCAATGTCCTGTAATCGAGAATTTCGAGTTTAAGTAGCAAAATTAGGAACAAAGGAAATTCAAATCCAATTCCAAATGCGAGCATCATCTTTATGATGAACGAGATATAGGCTCGTGCTCTGAATTCAGTAACTAGGTCTTCTCCCCCGATATCGATAAGGAAGTCCAAGGCACGTGGAAGAGTCCAAAATGCTAGACCGCACCCCACCACGAAAAGGAGCACCCCTGATAGGACAAACGATGCTCCATGCCTCTTTTCGTGCTTATGTAAACCTGGGCTTACAAATTGCCACGCCTGCCATAGCAATACAGGAATCGAGAGTCCTATCCCTGTGTAAAGTGCAACCATGAATCGTGTGTTTAACCCTTCCAAAGGTTCATCTACTCGTAAAGTGCATCGCTGGCCCAAAGTGTCGCAGTAAGGGTCAAGGAGGAATTCCAGTATCTGATGAAAAAAAATCCATCCGATAATCGAACAAACTGCTATCGCAACTAAGCACCGGATCAGTCGGGATCGCAACTCTCCCAGATGTTCCAATATCCCCATTTTTGCTTCCGGATTATTATTACGTATTTTCATTTTCCTGCTGGGATGTTTCGTTACCTAATTCAAATTCTGAATTTGTACGCATTGGAGAGTCATCGACCATAGGAAGTGCCTCATCTAGCCTAAGTTCTATCCCCCGCTGTCGTGCCTGACTTTCAGTCGTTTCATCAACAGCAGAAGTCAATTCCGAACGAAAACTTTCACCTACACTCCGAATTGCTTGCGAAGTTCTCCCTAGGGTTCGAGCTATTTCAGGCAACTTAGATGGGCCTAGAAAAATTAAAGCCACTACGAGAATAACTAGTACTTCACCGCCACCGATATTGAACACATTATTAAACTATCAACTGATTTCCAGTAACAATAATTTGACTGGTAATTAACAGCGATTCGAAGAAAAATCTTTACTTCACAGTAAAACTAGCTCTATACGCGCCATCTATATTTAGTAGAAATCATACGAGATCTTAACTAGTTACTAGAGAAATTTTAGACTGCTGATCGGCCACAACCGTATAAAAGCGCGCCCTACGACCATATCTTCATCAATGGGACCGAAGAATCTAGAATCTCGAGATCCGCCCCTATTATCACCTAATACAAAGATGTGATTATCGGGAATGAGGCAACTCGTCTCCGTTGAAACTTCGCAGACATTAGTGTTCTCAAAAATCCCCACAGTTAACGTATTCGATGACAGGTAAGGCTCAAGGAGTAATTGCCTAACAGATGAGCTTGACTCTGTTATATATATACGACCATCTAGTATTTCTATTAGCTCACCCTCAAGGCCAATTACTCGTTTAATTAAGTCAGTCTGCGCTGAATTTTCATTGGCAGGCCTCTTAAAGACAACTAAGTCTCCTCTTCCTATATCCCCGACTTTGTAGCTCAGTTTATTCACGAGAACACGATCACCGACCTGAAGTGTTGGAGTCATCGAAGAGGACGGGATGAAATACGCCTGCATAAGAAATGTTTTTATAAGGAATGCGACGAGGAGAGCCCCCAGAATCACTGCACCCCATTCCAAGAATCGTTTCATAGACTTTCTTCGGTGTTCACCTTCTTCGATTTCTTCATTTAAACTTTCATCGGCTTCATCTGGGTACGGACTATTACCATTCCCTTTATGGGAAACGTTTCTTTCCTCGTAATCATCAGAGACACTAATTTCTCCGCCGGTATCTGGAGACGCATCAATGGAAGGGCCCATAGTACTATCTTCGATTTCAGCTGGAACAAATTCAGGTGAGTTGGCAAGAGACCGTTCCACCGCCCTAGCTACTACATCGTCAACCCATTCTTCGTTCACAGGGTCTTTGCCATCTTTATCAACCACAGAACCGGAGGTTAGTCGAGAAAGATGCTGTAAGCCGCATCACGAATTTTCTTTGTATCTACCAGAGATTGCTTGCGCGGTTCGTTTAGCCAGATCAAGTGGAATATGATCTGGCGCTTCAAGAATGACTGTTTCAGGGGACAAACGAATCAAAAGGCGCTGCAGCCAAGCTATTCCGGTGACTAGAAGCTTGACTTCGATACTTCCATCTTCAGAATGAGATACTTCTTGTATCGGGTAAGTCGAAAGAATCCATGAGTCGCTAGTTTGTATTTTGATTGTGACTAAACTCTCCTCCCCTCCTAAGTCCCAGGAGTCGTCGTCGGTAGATTCTTTCCTGCTCCCTTTTGGAACACAGTTCGGGTCGGAGCTTGGGTCAGCTTTAAGTATCCGATCAAGTCGGAATAAACGGTAATCGTTTGCTGTATCGCAGTATGCATAGAGATAGTGGTTACTGTCACGATTGAGAATCTCCACCGGATGGACATTACGGATAGAAGTCTCATCTGCACTGTAGGAGTAATAACTAAGTGTAAGCTGTGTCTCCGTTTCTATAGAGTGACGTATAACGGACCAGTCAGCATTCCGGAGTTCAGGGATGTCCACTTCAAAGGTTTCACTGCTCTGCCCAAGAGCTTTTCCGAGTTTTTCGATAGCCCTACTCAAGTCCCGCCATGTATTTTCCCCGTGGAATATTTCTAGAGTTTTTGCTTTTCTAAGCAAGCTAAAACCTTGTTCAGGAGTTAACCGAATTGGGCGGGCGAGCCATTCCGCCTGATCAATCCATACACGTCCATCTTCAATAATTACTTCAATGAGAGTGTCGGGAGTATGCGGGTAGGGTCCGACCATAAATAGCACTTTGGTTAGGTCGTCCAAAAGGAGTTCCTCAGGGTATTCGAATCGATGAGCAATCGAATTCAAAGACGGGCCATCGTTATCCATTATCCATGGAATCATTGAGAGTAGACGTTCAAGTTTTTCCGATGCTTTAAGTTTTCCCATTTGATCCCTCAACGTATTTGCTCATGTAATCGAGATAACTATTTCGCATTTCCTCTGGCGAGATTATCTCTGCATGGTCCAAGAGAAGCGTCAACCGAGTAAAGAACGCATCTTTATTGTTAACACTTACAGTAGCGATACCTGACCCATCGCTCTCTAACTCAGCGTCAGTCTCTAGGCTCGTCCGCGCCCAAGCTAGAAGGTCTGCATCTATCCTAACCTTCGTCTCTATTGTCGCCTCCTCTCCGTAACTCCATGGCTTCAAATTGACTCGAGGTGGTTTTTCGGGGATTTCATAATTTTCAGAAGGTTCTGCAAGGGAGAGTTCGAAGATCTTGTCAACACGAAAAGTCTTAGCTTTTGCTTCTGGCATGTTATTTCCAGTCAAGTACCACCTACCGTTAGTGAATTCCAACCGCCAAGGTTCCATATCTCGCTCTGTATTTGCATAAACAAACGAAATTCGCCTTCGTTGAGCTATTGACTCAAAGAGCCGGGTCACGTTATCAATATTTGTATTTTGCAACTTTATGATGTTTTGCGCAGCGCTTTTCTCATATCCGCCCAATTTGCGAATAGCTTCAACTTCAGTAAGTCCGTCAAGGACTTCGACACTAGCAATAGCGAGATTCAATGCGCTTAGCTCAGCATCTGTAAGGTTTAACTCCTCAAGGTAATAGGCAGATTTATTAATAAAGTACCCTTCAACTGGTGGATTTGTTCCTGGCACAGGTGCTAGTTCAAGGGGCACTCCCATATCACGTAAAGCGTTTTTATCTCTATCGAAAGTTCTTCGAAATGCAGCCAAGTCATCTGGGTACATTCCAACCCGGGCTTTAAGCTCTGAAGCAGATTTTGGACTTTCAGAATTCAAAAGTTCAGCTAGGAGATTTAAGGTACGCTCTAATTTTTTTGAAGTCATAATGTATTACCTTTAAATCTACTTAGCGCAAATACTGGTTTGGACTACAAACTTGCGATTAATTTTTCAACTCGCTCGTCCGTAGCGACAAATGGGTCCTTACATAAAACAGTCCGTTGCGCTTGATCGTTGAGCTTCAAATGAACCCAATCGACGGTGTAATCGCGATTACGATCTTTCGCTCTCCTAATAAAATCACCACGTAACTTTGCTCTCGTTGTCTGTGGTGGATGTTCTACTGCATTAGATATGTCTTCATCGCTACACATTCTCTCTACTCTCCCATTCGATTGGAGGATATAGAAAAGTCCACGGTTGCGATTGACATCATGATATTGGAGATCAATTAAAGCAATCTTGGGATCTGAGAGGTTAATCCCGTATCTGCTTTTGTATTTTTCAATCAGGTGCAACTTAGTGACCCAGTCGCATTCTCGGTATAGGCCCATTGGGTCATTTTTTAATCCGGAAATACAATGTTCCCACATAGTAAGTGCCTGCTTCTCCTCTGGAGACAACTCTCGCCTATCAGCAAACTTGATAGCTTTCTCGAGAAATTCTGATTGAATGTCTAGAGCACTTAACTCCCTGCCACTAGCAAGTCTGACCTTTCTGCTACAAGTAATATCGTGGCTTATCTCGCGTATAGCACGTATCGGATTTTCCAATGTCATATCGCCCATAAACACTGTTCGTTCTTCAAGCATTCTCAATATTAAAGAAGCAGCTCCCACCTTAAGAAATGAAGCGTATTCGTTCATATTCGAGTCACCTACGATCACATGCAATCTTCGATATTTCTCCGCATCAGCATGTGGCTCATCGCGAGTATTGATTATTGGTCTACTTCTAGTAGTCGCACTTGAGATTCCTTCCCAAATATGTTCCGCTCTTTGGCTTATACAATATGTAGCTCCCCGAGCTGTTTGCAATACTTTTCCAGCGCCAGCATAAATCTGTCTGGTAACAAAAAACGGTATTAATACTTCGTCATATATAGATGTATCGTCATCACGCTCAGTGCAGAAGTTCTCATGACAACCATATGAGTTTCCTGCAGAATCAGTATTATTTTTAAACAGGTACAACTGTCCGTTTATGCCTTCTTCAGCCAATCTTTCTTCGGCGCCAACTAAAAGCTGATGAAGTATTCTTTCCCCTGCCTTGTCATGTGCGACAACATCATAAATTGAGTCGCATTCAGGAGTTGCATATTCAGGGTGAGACCCAACATCCAAATAGAGTCGTGATCCATTTGCTAGGAACACATTACTACTTCTTCCCCATGAAACAACGCGACGGAACATGTAGCGCGCTACCTCGTCGGGGCTTAACCGGCGCTGCCCATTAAGAACACAAGTGACTCCATATTCACTTTCGATACCAAATATTCGCCGTTCCATGGCTTAACACTAGATTAGAGACGCTAACTACCCAAGCATTAATGAATTTCTTTATGATGGCATATGCCCTAGAAGCTCTTCTCCTTCTATTCTTCGAAATGCTCGCCTCCCATTTGAATGAGACAACTCAGCAACTTCCAAATCATCGGGTTCAAGAGTCCGGTCTGGTCCGGAGAGAGCATTAATTGCTATTTCTACAGCTGTAGAAAGAGTGAGTCCTTCTTGATAATCTTCTTGGAATCGTTCAAAAATAACTTCTGCGTCTCCACCTAATACAGCAAAATCTGAATGATCTTTGACTGTTCCGTCATAAAGAATATGGAAAAGCTGCCCTGAAGGTTCGTCGCCGGTTTGGCCTATCTCTGCAACAAGGATTTCAACTTCCATTGGTTTCATCTCATGTGTAAAGATCTGCCCTAGCATCTGTGCATACTGATTAGCTAGGCTCCGCGCATCAACATCTTCTCTGCTGAATGAATAGCCCTTTAGGTCAGCATGTCGAACTCCTGCAATCCGCAATTGGTCAAATTCGTTATATTTTCCGACGCCAGCAAATGCTATACGGTCGTAAATTTCACTGACTTTTCGAAGTGTGTTTGATGCATTCTCTGCGACAATGAGTATGCCCTGATCATACGTTAGGCCAATCAAGGACCGCCCGCGAGCAATTCCTTTCCGAGCATAATCAGCGCGATCTTCCATAAGTTGTTCAGGCGCAACATAAAAAGGCATACTCATTTCATTCACCCCTCGATACTTTTGATCGCCTGTCGTCAATTATCGAGTTAAATGCGGAAGAAACGTCCTCATTAGATATCGCCTCATAACCGTCAGATGTAATTTTGGCAATGATTGGATAAACATCACGAATTAAGTCAGGACCGCCTGTTGCTGAGTCTTCATCAGCGGCTTCAAAAATAGCATTAGCTACGAGATCGATAGCTGCGGATTCACCGAGTTGCTCCTCATAAGCCATTTTAATAACTGTGGTTGCGTGCACGCTTCCAGAGCCAGTTGCGGCAAAAATTGCTTCTTCGTAACGGCCTCCGGTGACGTCAAATTGAAACAATCGACCAGTACCCAATCGTAGATCAAATCCAGCAAACAACGGGATGACGGCGAGACCTTGCATTGCTTGAGGAAGGTTCTGCCTAATCATTTGGCTCAGTTGATTGGCTTTCCCGTCAAGGCTAAGAGATTTTCCTTCCACCTTTTCGTAATGTTCGAGTTGTAGCTGAAAAAGCCTTACCATGTCTAGAGCGGGCCCAGCAGCGCCTGCGATAGCAATGCCGGAATAATGGTCTGCTGGAAATACCTTTTCCATTGTTCTGTGACTGATTTGATGGCCGCTAGTAGCCCGCCTGTCGCCAGCAAGAATTACACCCTCGTCAAATTTGAGTGCAACGCATGTTGTTCCATGAGGTAGGTCATCAATCAGGGTTCCACGGACAATTTCTTTAACGCCGGTGTCGTCAACAAGAGCAAGGAAGTTTGGCCCTGGGTCTTGATCGGGTGAGAATCTTGGTAATGTCACCTTAATAATCGTATCGGCTATAGGCCTATAGCGTCTACTGTCCGCCTTTTTGAACGTACGATTTAACGAACTCTTCAGCATTGGATTCAAGAACTTGATCAATTTCATCGAGAAGGCCGTCCAAATCACTGGACAATTCGCTGGCGTCAACCCCACTATCGGTCTCTATGGTCACTTCTTCTTCGGTTGACTTTGACCTTTCTGAGTCATCGTCTGATTCGAAATACGTTTGATTTTCCAATATCAATTCCTCTCAAAAAGTATCGACTTTTACATCATAGGGCTAAATTCCTAAGGCGTGGATCAATTCAGCAGGAGTGTTGCATTCTGCTATGAGGTCCGCAACATCATCGCTAGTTCCTTT
>JAQWQL010000039.1 GCA_029244605.1 Acidimicrobiales bacterium
GACGCTATGAGTTTTTCAATGAGCGAAGAACAGTTTGATGAAGTAATAGCCGTTCACCTCAAAGGGCATTTCGTTTGCGCTCGCGCTGCTGCCGTCTACTGGAGAGACAAAGCAAAATCTGGGGAAGACACTCCCAGAAGAATCATCCATACGAGTAGCGAATCTGGCTTATTCGGAGGGCCAGCTCAATCAAACTATGCTTCAGCAAAAGGAGGAATACTCACACTTTCAATCACTCTGGGAAGAGAACTATACAAATACGGGGTGACAACTAACGTAGTGGCTCCTAGAGCAAGAACAGGATTAACGGACTATATCGAGTCAATGGCCGCTCCAGAGAATGCAGAAGAATTTGATATATACGACCCAGCCAACGTATCACCATTCGTTGTGTGGCTCTGCACTGACGAAGCACAAGACATTAATGGGCAGGCTTTCATAGTTGGAGGAAGTGGAGTTTGGTGGATGCAAAACTGGTCACACCAGAACAGTGTGAAATTAGATAGAGAAAGATGGACGTTGGACGCTATCGACGAGCATCGAGAACTCTTATTTGGGAAAGCAGATACAGGGTTACCTAAATTTGAAGCCCCCCCATTCTCGTAAACGACTGGACTTCACCGGTCAACTATTCAGGGCTTCCGTTCCTTGGTTCTTCTGAAGATAACCCTCGAAGAGCTTCAAGGGTAACAAGGTTGCTTTCTTCGCAGTCAAGTTCGCCTGGACGACCCGGATAGGAACGCTTCCATAGGCCATCTGAAAGGGTCACCACCATAAAGCATGGCGACGGAACACCTTCTGAAGGGTTTGCGACTCCATGAAGGCCATTCGCGTCCCAGAAATTGATGGTTCTCCCTGCTTCGATAACTGCTGCTCTAGTTAAACTCTCCGGATCATAAGCTGCAGAGTTTACTCCTACAGAGCGCGAGACTGCCTCTTCGAACAGGAGCGCCGCGCTCCATGCCGCTATCCCTGAAGCAGATGAAACTCCAGCTGGGCCATGAGTTGATAGGAGATAGAACAAATACCGAAGAAGTTCATCGCTAAGTTCAGCTTCTTCTATCGGAAGATGAGGGAGCCAGACGGACACTCCTTCACCAAAGCCCTCAGCCGCAGCAACCCAATTCGCGTTATAACAATTTTGCCCACAATCGACAAAATCGAAACTGTAATCAGGGTCGACTTCATTAATTGCATTTAAAAGTGAAAGAAGCTGATTCCCACTGTTACGCCACGTCAACGAACGGGCGTCTGACTCTATAAGTGACTCTGCTTCTCGAAGAAAGTCTGTTTCGAAATTATAAATCGGACTCTGAATGAACCGGTACCCCATGGCTGTCGCAGCTTCAATAATCTGATTTCCACCTAAGACCAAAGATGGAAGCTCTGGGAACAAGGTAGCAGCGCGTTCCACAGCCTTTGGATTCACGCGGGCGAAATATGCCGCCCAACCAGTGTTTGTGACCTGAGAATATACAGGGTTCGATAAGAATGTTATTTCAGAGTTAAGACGTTGTTTCGAGTATACGAATGATGGGAAATCAGGCAAGGCGCAATCAGACGAAAAAAGGAGAGGCAAGCCTTCAGAATCATTAATCGATGCTGAACCAACAAGGGCAAAGTAATCACCATTGCATACTTGTTCAATTGCTTCAGAATGCCTCGAAACAGCTGAATCTATTCTTTCAACGACCACGGTTCTACCTGCGAGCTTTGTCGTTTGATTAACTGCGTTAGCCCATGCTTCAACAGCCTGCCAAATACTTTCCGACTCACCATCATTAATTGAGGAGTTCTCTCCATCGGCGATAACAGCGATTCGCATAACGTCACTCGTCAACCCGGGTTCGGCGGGTTCTTCTTCAACTGGCTCTATAGCGGTAGTCGACACGGGCGTTGGCGTAGGTGCCACCGGAGTAACTGTTGGCGGAGGCGAAACAGTTGGAAACACTGGATCAGAACAAGCACTAGCGGCCAAAATAAAAGCTGCTAGAACTACCAAAAATTTGGAGTCTGAAAGGTTCACCATACTTCAAGACTAATGCGGTGATACCAAATAGTTATGCAGGTTACGATTTCTTATCAACTTTGATTCAAACGAAGGCTCCACCCACTTCTTATAAGTAAGCACAAATATAGTCTGGACTTTAACTATGGTGATTAGGTGTCAAATCTTGGGAGTACCTCGGTTCCGAAAGCCTTTCTCGCCCTTACTCAAAAACAATTCCGCCGTTTCTACATAGGCTCTATAGCTTCACAACTCGGTTTCTGGTTCTCCCATATCTCATATCAGGCACTAATGGCTGATCTTACCGATGATGAATTATGGGTATCAATGCTCTTCGTAGTGACATTCACTCCAGTTCTGTTTCTAGGGCCTTTTGGAGGACTACTGGCAGACAGGCTCGACAGGAAAAAACTTTTACTAGGGACATACGCAGCATTAATGGCTGTCTCAGCACTTCAAGTAACGCTCGTCATAGCTGATGCGATTACGCCGATGATTTTATTGGTTACATCGTTCATCGTAGGGCTCATTATGGCAGTCCTCGCACCAGTCGTTCAGGCAGTAACTGCAAACACTGTTCAGAACCAATATCTTCCGAGTGCTATTTCTCTTCAAGCAATGGCTTCTAACGGAAGCAGGGTGCTCGGGCCTGCTCTTGCTGCACCTTTAGTTAGCAACAATCTCTTCGAAATATCCTGGTCACTATATGGAATCTGCGCGGGGCTGGCTCTCGTTGCCGCAGCTGGGATTACCTTGTTCCCGTACCAACCAGATGAAGACACCATCCCGATACTCCAACGACTCCTTGCCGGAGTTTCCCATGCACGTGAAAAGAAGCCGGCTAGCAACGCTCTCACCCTCGTCGGTGTGATATCTATTTTCGGAGTATCTCATGTCGTCCTATCTCCTGCTTTCACTAGTGATGCCCTTGGCAGGCCAGCAAGTGATTTTGCTTGGCTGGGAGCATCTACTGGATTCGGCGCACTTATTGGAGCGTTAGCAGCTGGGAGTTTCACGCAACGAGCAACTCTTCGTAGAGGTGCTATTCTTGCGATTCCCTATTGCTTGTTGTTGGCAGGATTTTCAAGAGTATCTGATTTCACTGTTGCTATCCTTATCCAAATCCTTGTTGGGTTTTTCTATATTGGGTCCTTTACAACGCTTCAAGTAGTTGTTCAGGAAGTAGTAGCAGAAAATTTTCGAGGACGTGTAATGTCACTTTTTAATATCGCATGGGCAGGTTTGGTACCAATTGGTAGCCTGCTCATGGGTCTTCTTGCAAGTGATCATGGATTCGGGTTTGGATCAGCGGATACAATCGGGTTGACTTCCTTGATCTGCCTTGTGTATGTCGTAGCAGTAGTAATTTCTGATACTTTAAAAAGTAATAGCAGAGAACGATACCCGTAATTCATTCAGCCTTAAGCAAAGAAACTAATAATCTTTGGGTAAATAAACCCTATTTAAACCACCTATAAGGCTGTTTACCTGCAACTTTAAAATAGATAACCATATTCACAACATGTGTCGCCAACAGAACCAAACCGATGAGTATCGCCCATCCGAAATGATCATAATTATCATGGGCTCTACAGAGATATAGAACCGTTACAACTACAGCAGTCCAAATTGCCATCCCAAAAATTCCTTGTACTGTTTTCATATTTTTTCCTTTCCTTTTTTTGCTCTAGGTTTAATAAGAACGTGTATATCTGACTTAAGTGTGCTCTGACATGCCAGGATGTAACCTTCGTCAATTTCTTCCGGCGTTAAGACATATCCGAAATTGAGTTGAGCTTTGATATCTCCCGAGAGCAGGATAGCTTTGCATGTTCCGCAGCTTCCGACTTTGCATCTGTGCGGCCATTTCACACCCTGCTTTAGGGCAGAAGACAATAAACGCTCTCCTCTCTCAATCGGTATTTCGATTTCTAGAGGGTCAATTTTCACAACGCTGGTCGAAGCTATTTTCTTAAATGCATTTAACATGGCACCCTATCCTCTTAATTCATCGAGACGTTTAATCTGAAAGTTGGAGACTTGAAGTCTTACTGTTAGAAAATCTGGCAGCTATTTCTCGCTCCACGCTTGTTGCATAGTTCTTATCCCAATTATCGAGATGCTGCTGAACAAACTTTCTAAATAACGGCGGAACAAGAGTGTAAACGAAGAGTTGGAAATAACCAATCCCGTAGTTTGGCCCTTGAACATCGTCCAACTCCCAAAAGTAGGTCTCTCCTCGAACATGATGATCACATTGACGGCCGATTTCAATGAAAAACCAGCTTGTGAATACGTTGTCATTATCCCATGAATGTCTGTGTTCTACAGGTGACCCGGACTCGCGTATAAGCCCATAGTGTCCCATAAAATTCAGGGCTTCGAGTAGGAAGTTTGAAACCCCCCAGATAATCAGAATCGCTGCAACTCCCCAAAGGCCACCAACCCATACAAACAACACAAGAGATGGAAGGCTGTAAAGATACCCAATGATCCAACGGTTATCCAGATTCAGAAAACGCTTCTTTTGTCTTTGGGCTTTCTGAGTCTCCATATCAAACGAGTAATGCGATTGACCCATGTGAGAGTGCCAAGCATGTGCATATACGTTCCGGCCGCGCGGTGCAGTAGCTGGGTCATCTTCATGGCCAAGGTCAAGATGATGGTTGTATACATGGGCATAGGTGAAATGCGACGCCCCGCTTAGGGCCATAATCAAACGTGAGACAAAAAAGCCTTCTTTCTTATTGTGGGAAAGTTCATGACCATAGATAATTCCGAGGCCTGCCCACAAAGCTGTCGAAACTGTTGCCCCAATAAGATTAGATAAAGAAATCGCACCAATCGCATTGGTTGCGTATTGATGTATCTGCCAAGCCAAGGTAATTTGAAAAATGATAAAGACGGGCAGCATAAAATACATCACGGCGTATTGAAAATATTTTTTCCCATACGAGGTCCCATCTGGCGCAAATTCTGCCCGATGGTGAATATTTCTTGTAAGTGTGTCAACTACAGTGTTCAGACCGAAAAGAATTACGCCGGTCCATGCGTAAATACCCCCTAATAGAATCCCAAGAATTGTCAGGACTGACATCACAGGGACGATGAGATAGCGTGCATTCACAAAGAATGTCTTCATTTTGAACCTCCTAGTTCATATGTTTGGTGTTATTACGCCCTAGGAGTGGTTTCATCCCCCGTTTTAGCTCGTTATTTTGAATCGCGACAAGCAGGCAAATTACGATTGATGCTGGGGCAGCATTTCGCTACCCCAGCAGATCTATGTATGTGGTCAATTATTTCGCAGCAGCAAAGCCTTTCTCTAGATCAGCAATGATGTCATCAATATGTTCAATACCTACCGAGAGACGGACAAGCCCAGGGTACACACCTGTATCTGCCTGTTCTTCTTCAGTCAACTGGCTGTGAGTCGTAGAGGCTGGATGAATAACTAAGCTCCGCACATCTCCGATGTTGGCAACGTGACTGTGCAGTTCAAGCCCTTCAACGAATTTCCTGCCAGCTTCAATCCCACCTTTGATGTTAAAAGCAGGGATCGCTCCATACCCCATCCCACCAGTTAGCTCTGTTGCACGAGCGTGCCATTGACTGCTTTCGAGCCCGGCGTAGGCGACGGATTCAACTTGGTCATGACCTTCTAGGTATTGTGCGACAGCCAGCGCATTGCTGCAATGGCGTTCCATACGAAGACTGAGCGTCTCTAATCCTTGCAAGAACAAGAACGAGTTGAATGGGGTCGTAGATGCCCCTAAATCTCGGAGCATCTGAACTCGGGCTTTGATGATATAACTCCCATGCCCTAACGCTGGCCAGTAAGCTAAACCGCCATAGCTTGGATCGGGTTCAGTCATATTGGGAAATTTTCCACTTTCGCCCCAGTCGAAACTTCCCCCATCAACGAGAACACCACCGATGGAATTCCCGTGTCCCCCTATGTATTTGGTCGCCGAATGCACGACGATATCCGCTCCATGTTCAAATGGGCGAACAAGATACGGTGTCGCTGCAGTATTGTCAACCATAAGCGGGACACCATTTTTGTGAGCTACTCCACTGACACCGCTAATATCAAGCCAGTTATTTTTGGGATTAGGGTTCACTTCTCCATAGAAGAGCTTCGTGTTATCTTGAACAGCTGCTTGCCAAGCATCGAGGTCATCTGGATCTTCAACGAATGTCACGTCGATCCCAATTTTCGGCAGCGTGTAATGAAAGAGGTTGTATGTACCCCCATATAGTGACGCCCCTGTAACCAGGTGATCTCCTGCTTCGAGGATGGTAAGGATTCCGAGTGTTTCAGCTGCCTGACCAGATGCTAATGCTAACGCACCAGGAATTCCTACTGCTGTTTCAGTTGCTCCTTCCAATGCTGCTACTCGCGCTTCAAACACCCCTTGTGTGGGGTTCATGATTCGTGTGTAGATATTCCCCATTTCTGCGAGAGAGAAAAGGTTTGCCGCATGCTCGGCACTGTTGAATGTAAATGATGTTGTTTGGTATATCGGAACAGCTCGCGCATTCGTTGCTGCATCCGGTTCCTGTCCAGCATGTATTTGCTGTGTTTCGAACTGCCAATCACTCATGTTTCCTCCTGTTTGGAGGAGACCCTTAGTTTTGACGCTTCAGCTCAAATATTTGTCTGGGACAATTACTTGCGCTTTAGCACCACATCCCCGTCTTACCGGGAAGCACCTTGGGTGTCCGTCCTAGGTTGCTGGGCTCACGTTGGTGAACCGCTCTTAATGTTCTTTTGATTGAACCAGAAATAGGAGAAGATTACAACCTAGCGAGGAAATTATTTGCGAGCTTCTATTAGCCTTGACCGCCGCTACTATCTTTTACGCTTTGTTTCCCTGAGGAAATCCAAGGCATCATGGATCGGAGTTCTTTGCCAATTTTCTCTATTGGGAGTTCATGTCCTGCTGTTTCGAGTTTTAGGAAATTTTCGCGCCCGCCACGAGATTCTGCTACCCATTCATCAGCGAATTTCCCGCTTTGTATTTCCTCGAGGATCGTTTGCATTGTTTCGCGGACATGGTCGTCTATGACTCTGGGGCCTCTTGTAAGGTCGCCGTATTCTGCTGTATCTGAAACGCTGTACCGCATTCCGGCTATTCCCTCTTCGTACATCAAATCCACAATGAGTTTGAGTTCGTGTAGACACTCAAAGTACGCGATTTCCGGTTGATACCCTGCTGATACAAGCGTATCGAATCCGCTTCGTACCAATTCTGTTATGCCGCCGCAGAGTACAACTTGTTCGCCAAATAGATCTGTTTCGCATTCTTCAGTGAAGGTTGTTTCTATTACTCCGGCACGTGCTCCTCCGATAGCGTCAGCGTATGCTAAAGCAAATTCTTTTGCTGATCCTGACGCATCATTTTCGACTGCTATCAGACAAGGCACTCCCCCGCCTTCAACATAGGTCCTCCTTACAAGGTGGCCTGGTCCTTTGGGTGCGACCATGACTACGTCGATGTCGCTTGGTGGTTTAATTAGGTCAAATCGAATGTTAAACCCATGTGAGAACATGAGAGTATCTCCCGGGTTCAAGTTTGGGCCGATGTGAGCATCGTAGATGTCTGCCTGCTCTGTGTCAGGTAGAAGAATCATGATCGCGTTTGCCCAGGCTGAAGCTTCAGCGATATTCATCACGGTTAATCCTGCTTCTTCTGCTTTCTCCACTGAAGATGACTCTGGTCGAAGACCAACACATACTTCTACCCCAGACTCTTTGAGGTTTAGTGCGTGAGCATGCCCTTGCGATCCATAGCCAAGTACAGCAACCTTTTTTTCATCAATGTATGACCTGTCTGCGTCTGCTTCATAATAGATGTTTGCCACGAGTTTCTCCTTAATCTTGATTTTACGTTATCTGCATATTCGTCTGAAAGGCCCCTAGAAGTAGGCCAAATCTCTTATTTAAATATTGTCGATGTTAGCTAGAGCGATTGTTCCTGTTCGTTGGATTTCAATAATGCCAAATTCTTCAAGTGAGGCTTCGAATTTATCTACTTGGTCGACGTTTCCAGAGAGTGAGACCATGATTTTTTGGGGGCCGACGCTTAAAATATTTGCTTCGAAAGTTTCTACGTTTTTCATTACCCGATCTTCCTGCCCGTCTTTCACTTGAACTGTTACGAGGATAAGTTCCCTTGCGATAGATTCTGCTGGTGCTAATTCTCGAATATCGACGACGTTAATTAACTTGTCAAGCTGCTTAACGACTTGTTCGAGAGGGGCGGATTCAGCATCAACTACGATCGTTAACCTGCTGAAGAGCGTGTTTTCTGTTGGTGCTACTGCGAGTGAAACAATGTTGAATCCTCGTCGCGCAAATAATCCTGCTACACGGGCCAGAACCCCTGGTTTGTTCTCTACGCGAACAACAAGCGTATGTGAAGGGGTTTCAGTCGTCACGGTGTTCCCTGAGATGGGTGGACGATAACATCACTGTTTGATTTTCCTGCAGGGACCATCGGATAAACATTCTCTGATGCTTCTGTACGAAAATCTATAACTACGGGCCGATCGTTGATTTCGTTTGCTTCTTCAATTGCGGGCTGGACTTCTTCTGGAGATTCAACACGGATTCCTACACATCCCATCGATTCTGCAAGCATCTTATAATCCGGTAGGTCAGACTGGAGATGCACCTCACTATATCTTTCGTCGTAGAAGAGTTCTTGCCATTGTCGCACCATGCCGAGGTAACCATTGTTGAGGATGGCAATCTTGACAGGTAGGTTCTCTATACGTGCTGTCACGAGTTCCTGATTCGTCATTTGAAAGCAGCCATCGCCATCTATGGCCCATACCATCCGGTCAGGAACCCCTGCTTTAGCTCCAATGGCAGCAGGGACTGCAAATCCCATCGTTCCTAAGCCCCCAGAGTTTATCCAAGTGTATGGGTGGTTGAAGTGCCAGAACTGACTTGCCCACATTTGATGTTGTCCGACACCCGATGCGACGATAGTGTCATCTGGAGTTAAATCCCGCAGTTGTTCGATAACATATTGTGGTTTCAGGCCTTCGCCCGTTTCCCACTCATCGTAGACCAGAGGAAATCGCTCCTTCCAACCACTTATTCTCGATTTCCACTCGCTACGGTCTGGGTGTTCCCTTGTTTGTTGGAGTTGGTTGAGTGCTGAGATCATTTCGGTAATTGTCTTCCCGACATCACCCTGTATTGAAACATCTGCGAAACGGACTTTGTTGAACTCTGCCGGATCTATATCGGCGTGGATAATTTTCGCATCGGGGGCGAAGCCATCAAGCCGTCCGGTGACACGGTCATCAAATCTGGCTCCGAGTGTAATTAGTAAGTCTGCTTCTTGTAGGACTGTGACAGCGGTGTAGTTTCCATGCATTCCTGGCATACCAAGGGCAAGAGGGTGGTTATCAGGAAATCCACCTCTGTTCATGAGGGTGGTGACAACATGGACGTCCAGTAGTTCAGCGAGTTCTCTCAGCTGAGTTGCAGCTCGTGCTTTCAGTATCCCTCCCCCGCTGTAAATTACTGGTCTCTCAGATCGAAGGATAAGTTCAACGGCTTCTTGAATTTTTAAGGGGTCTGGTTCGGTTATTGGGTTATATCCGGGGAGATTATGTCCTGTCGGATCATAATCTTCGAATTGCGAAGCTGGGTTATTTGGATCAACTAGATCTTTGGGAATGTCAATTAGAACTGGCCCTGGTCGCCCTGTTGTAGCGATGTGAAATGCATCATGGATGACCTGAGGAATCTCCGATGCTTCAGTAACTAAAAAATTATGTTTTGTTACAGCCATCGTAATGCCGGTCGTGTCACATTCTTGAAATGCGTCTGAACCTATAGCGCCACTTGCTACTTGCCCAGTGATACAGACAAGGGGAACCGAATCTAGCATGGCATCTGCTAACGGAGTGACCATATTTGTTGCCGCTGGGCCGCTCGTCACCATTGCAACTCCTGGTTTCCCAGTCGCGTGCGCATAACCTTCTGCCATGTGGCCTGCTCCTTGTTCATGACGAACAAGAATGTGGCGCATAGAAGAATCAATTAGAGGGTCATAGGCTGGGAGGATCGCTCCTCCGGGAAGGCCAAAGAGAATCTCGACGCCTTCTGCTTCAAGATTTTTCATCAGGGCTTTCCCGCCATTAGTTTTCATTACTCTTACCTATCGCTGTGATACTTTGACCCTATAACGCTATCCAGTCTGAATCGAGTAGAGGCAGTGAAAATAGGGAAATCGGAGACTTTCTAGAAATTTCCGGGATTCGTGGGAGACTTTATCCTTTCGCGTACGCTCGTTGTATGACTTCTAAAGCAAATCCGGAGATGCAAGACAAGGGCGAAGATCAGAAACTACCTAGAGGTTTTGCTTTTGTTGTTTTCGCTAGGTTTGTATCGAATGTGGCTTACAGGATGGTATTTCCTTTCCTACCGACTATCGCAAGGGGCATTGGGGTATCGACAGCTACCCTTGGGACCACCCTCGCCCTTCGAGATCTCGTTGAGATTAGCGGCCCAGCATTGGGGAAGTTAGCGGACCGTAGGGGAACCAAGAAAGTAATGGTTGCTGCTTTATGTGGTCTAGGAATGGCAGCCTCTCTTCAAGGCGCTAGTAACGGCCTAGTTGTTTTCACGTTTGCGTTAATTGCTATCTCAATTTCGAAAGTTTCTTTCGATGTCGGGTCAAGTACATGGATTGGGTCATCGGTTCCTTTCAGTGGCAGGTCCAGAGCCATCGGCATAGTAGAGACTACGTGGGCTTTTTCCTTCATTATTGGGATGCCGCTAGCAGCCTTACTGATACGTTTAGGAACTTGGCGAACACCCTTTATCGCCGTTTCATTACTTTGCTTAATAACGAGCTCTGCAGTCTGGGTATACCTCCCTTCGCCATCCAATAGTCAAGACAAACCTTTAGGCGTCCAAAAATGGTCAACGTCTACCCGATTCATCCTTATCTCGATGATCGCGTTGGGTACAGGACATATGATGATGCTGGTTACTTTCGCAACGTTCCTTGAAGACCAACACGGTGTCTCGACTGCTGGCTTGGGGTTGGTCGCTTTAATTATTGGGATAGCGGAACTTGTAGGCTCAGGAGGTGTCGCCCTTTACGGAGACCGCATGGGAAAAACAGTTGTCGCGAAATCAGCATTATTCTTGTCTCTCCCCTTGACCCTTTTGCTACCTTTTGGGGAGTCATCTTTCGGCTTGTCCCTATTTCTGATTGCGGCTTGGTTTGTATGTACTGAATGTGTGATCGTGTCTATGCTTTCTATTTGCACTGAGTTAAATGGGGAAGCTCGAGGGAAGATGATGGGGTATGTCTACGCTGGTTGGTCTATGGGAAGGTTTTTAGGAGCTATCAGTGGAGCGCTCCTCTACGAGTGGCGAGGAATTAATCCTGTCTCATTTGCTATGACAGTTGCCTTGGTCGTCGGTCTTGCGCTGATGACTGTGGGCCTTCGTAGTTTCGATGGTTTCTATTCCCAATCGGATGAGGTTCGTTCATGAAAATAGGTGTCTATCCAGGTTCGTTCAACCCCCCTACAGTGGGCCATGTAGCAATAGTTAAAGCAGTTATACGACACCATGATCTAGATCGCATTGACTTAGTTATTTCTGAAGTTGCTTTGGCTAAGACAAAAATTGAAAACCCTTCCCTAGATGAACGAATGCAAGTTATTGCTGATTCCTTTGTAGAGGTTCCTGAAGTGAACGTTATTCGCACGTCATTACAACTTATTGCAGATATCGCTCAGGGTTATGACGTAGTTGTCATGGGTGCTGATAAGTGGGAACAAGTCAACGATGTGAAATTCTACGCTAGCGAAGCGCATATGCAAGAGTGTCTTTCTAGTCTTCCTACGTTAGCCGTTGCACCTAGAAGTGGAGAGAAGGTTCATGAAAGTATTCTCTTAAAAGTACCTGATGAGATCGCAGAGGTATCTTCGTCTTCAGCCCGTGAAACAAACTTCGAGTGGATGACGAAATCTGCACAGGAGTTCAGTAACGAAAGTGGAGCATGGCAGAGCTGATTCATTATGAATAAATAATGTCTGAACATTTGTACTTAACATAGTCGCTCATTATTCTCAGTTTGGTCGAGCTTTTGAGATTGGAACCCAATGACAAACGAGAAGAAGCTGAGGTTTATAGCGTTATGAGCGAACAACCGGTCCAGATGAACATCCACTCGTCGCGTATTACTCAACCTAAGAGCCAAGGGGCCTCCCAAGCGATGCTCTTGGCCACCGGCTTGAGCCAATCGGACCTGGACAAGCCTCAGATCGGTATCGCAGCATGCTGGTACGAGGGCAACCCGTGCAACATGCACCTCGATGTCCTTGGTCACCATGTGAAACAAGGGGTAGTCGACTCAGGTCTCGTCGGTATGCGTTTCAACACGATTGGTGTCTCCGATGGTATGTCCATGGGAACCGACGGCATGTCGTATTCACTGCAAAGCCGCGACCTGATCGCTGATTCGATCGAAACGGTTATGGGAGCCCAGTGGTACGACGGCCTTGTCACCTTGCCCGGGTGCGACAAGAACATGCCGGGCTGCATCATCGCCATGGGTCGCCTCGATCGGCCGGCAATCATGGTCTACGGCGGCACCATCCGAGCAGGCTGCGGCACCATCGGGGGTGTCGAAGAGAAACTCGACGTCGTGTCGGCCTTCCAGAGTTACGGGCAATTTCTCGCAGGGACGATTACAGAAGAAGAACGCCAGACGATTGTGTCGTGTGCTATTCCCGGAGCTGGTGCGTGCGGCGGGATGTACACCGCAAACACGATGGCCACCGCCATCGAGGCGATGGGTTTGAGCCTGCCGTACTCGTCAAGCACCCCCGCTGAGGACTCAGCCAAGGCCCAAGAGTGTGTTTCTGCTGGCGCAATGATGGAAATGCTTCTATCGGAGGGATTGACACCGCGCCGGATCGTCACACGCGAATCGCTCGAGAACGCAATGGTCGTGACCATGGCACTCGGCGGGTCGACCAACGCTGTGTTACACATGATCGCGATGGCACGCGCGTTCGAGCTCGAGTTGAACCTCGACGATTGGCTCGCAACGAGCTCACGAGTGCCGCTGCTCGCTGACCTGAAACCATCAGGGAAGTACGTGATGGAAGACCTGCATGATGTTGGTGGAGCTCCTGGTGTGATGCGGTACCTGCTCGATGAGGGTATGCTCGACGGCGATCAGATGACGGTGACCGGCAAAACGTTGGGCGAGAACCTGTCCGAGGTGCCTCACCTCCTGAAGAATCAAGACGTTGTTGCATCGCTCGAGGACGCAGTGAAGTCGAGGGGTCATATCTCAATCCTGCGCGGTAACCTCGCTCCAGGCGGCTCGGTGGGCAAGATCACCGGTAAACAAGGACTGCTCTTTACAGGGCCGGCGCGCGTGTTTGACTCTGAAGAGGACATGATCGCTGGACTCGAAGAAGGTCGGATCCAGTCGGGCGATGTGATTGTGATTCGTTATGAGGGCCCCAAGGGTGGACCAGGAATGCCTGAGATGCTGACGCCCACCAGCGCTCT
>JAQWQL010000043.1 GCA_029244605.1 Acidimicrobiales bacterium
GAAATGAGAGACCTGAATCAGCTATTTCTGATATTGATTTAGGTGATCTCGAAGCGCTACAGGGGGTAGTGAAATTTCCTGTAAGAATCAAGTGCGCAACGCTTGCGTGGAACACTCTTACTCAATCATTTGCAGAAATTGAGAATTCTTAAGGATGTTTTTTGACTGCCCTTAGCCAAGTTCAGGCGTTGGGTCGTTCACGTTTAACACAATTTTCTATTTTCGCCCTTTCGTTTGCTGGCAGCAACCCTAGCTTTGGGTAGCTTGTAGTTATTTTGGTTCAATAAGCGGGGCTGTCATGAAATGTTCTAGAGAACCAAAAAGTGCACGAACAATCTCTAGGTCGTCTTGGATGGTGAGGTCTCCGGCGTCGATGGCTTCTTCTAATGTGCTCTGACCACCAAGTATTTGAGCGATGGTTTTTCTTGTAGACGAGATATAAGCATCTGAAGTATCGTCTTTTATGTGAGGGTCATGATAAATAGTAGATCGTTGGATCCCAAGCACGTGGTCTTCATTTAAATCTGCGAAGTGCCAGTTGATGCGCACAGATCCTTTCTTAAATTTTTGAGGGTCGAATCGGACTCCGATCATATCGAAAAGTTGTTCGATAGTGATTGCATGAGCGATCTGCCTACCCATCGATGCAGGTATCCGCAATGACCCGTAGCGGAGTTCTCTTGCTGCTGTAAGGTACGCGTTTCTCCATGTTCCTGATTCTGATTGGTATCCGAGTTGTTCAAAAGCGTCAGCTTGAAGATTCCTTACATCGGAGTTGGTTGGATCAGCGAAAACAGCATGATTCATGACTTGAACTACCCACCGGTAATCACCCTCTTCAAATGCTTTGGTAGCTTTTTCAATTAGTTCAGAAATCCCACCCATGTATTCAACATATTTTTTTCCGGATTCAACTGGTGGCAGCGGATTAAGGTTTGCCGGATTGCCGTCGTACCAGCCAAGGTATTTGGTGTAAACAGCTTTGCTATTATGTGAAACTGTTCCGTAATATCCTTGCACGTGGGATTCTTGTAGGAATTCTTCTGGGAGTTTGAGGGTTTCAGCTATCTCTGTGGGGACGTAACCCATGTTTGCGAGTCGCATAGTCTGGTCATGCTGCCACCTGTAAACGTCTCTTTGTAGGCAGAGGAAGTCTTGCACGTCTTGTTTGCCGAATCGTGGCCAATGATGTGTTGCGAACATGGTATCCGTGTGTTTACCCCATAGGAGTAGAGCTTCGTGAATGTATTTGCTCCATGCCAGAGCGTCTCGGGTTTGCGCTCCTCTTATTGGATAAAGGTTGTGCATAGTATGAGTGCAGTTTTCAGCCATGCAGAGCAGGTTTTTATCTGGGAAGAAGAAATTCATTTCGGATGGGGCTTCTGCATCGGGTGTGTTTTGAAAAATGACTCGTAACCCGTCTATCTCTAATTCTGTTCCGGTTTCATACACGGTTTCCGTTGGTGGGATAAGGTATGAGGCTCCGAGTGGTAGTGATTGTCCTAATCCGATGTCTACCTGTCCGTGTGGTCCTGTTGGTAGTAGTGGACCGAATTGGTAGTGGGCTCGGCGGGCCATCATTGGACCAGCGATAATATTCTCTCGGACTACTTCTTCAAGGAAACCATCTGGGGCGATGATTCTTATATTTCCTGCGTCAACTTCTTCTTGAGATGTGACTCCGAGAATTCCCCCAAAGTGGTCAAGATGACTGTGTGTGTAGATAATTGAATGTACAGGTCGCTCTCCTAATGTTTCATTAGCGAGGTTAAGGCATGCTTCTGCTGTGGAACTGGTCGTGAGCGGATCGATGATGAGCCACCCATTCGGGGTTTCCATGAAAGTAATGTTTGATATGTCGTAGCCTCTTGCTTGCCATACCCCTTCAGCGACTTCGAAAAGCCCATGTACGGCGTTGAGTTTACCTTGCCGCCATAATCCTGGATGGACTGATTCAGGTGCGGGTTTACCTTGGCGGAGGAAGTCATGGGATGCCGTATCCCAAACAGCTCTTCCATCAAGTTCAATTCGTCCTGTTTCATGAGTAGCGATAAGACCTTTTTGCGCACGTTCAAAATCGCTGCCATCATCAAAATTTATGAGTGCTCCAGCTCCCTGATTAGCTTCAATAGTGTGAGCCGTTGCTGGTTTCGCTAATGGATCGTCCATCTATTTGGTATAGCCGGAGGAAGTTAACTATCCAAATTCGGTGTTTACTCAGGTTGTGTGAGGATTAGTCCGCTGGTTGGCACCGCTGTTCCTGCTGTGACGAGCACGTTCTCAACATCTGAAACTTGATTAACTGATTCTCCTCTGATCTGCCGAACGGCTTCTGCTACTCCGTTCATTCCATGGATGTAGGCTTCTCCGAGTTGGCCGCCGTTTGTGTTGATTGGAAGGTCTCCACCGATTTCAATATTCCCATTTTTGATAAAGTCCTTTGCTTCTCCTCGCTCACAGAAACCAAATTCTTCGAATTGTGGAAGCGCAAGAGGGGTAAAATGGTCGTAGATAATTGCTGTTTGGATATCCTTAGGCCCTAGTCCTGTTGATTGCCATAATTGGCGTGCCACTACGCCCATTTCAGGGATCCCAGATATATCTTCACGGTAGTAAGATGTCATCATGTGCTGATCTTTTGCGACTCCTTGAGCTGCTGAAGCGATTACTGCAGGTTTCTGCTTTAGATCTTTTGCCTTTTCAAGTGTGGTCACGATGAGAGCCTGCCCTCCGTCACTTTCTTGACAACAATCCAGAAGATGTAACGGCTCGACTATAAAACGACTATTTTGGTGATCTTCTATCGTTATGGGCTTCTGATAAAAGAAGGCTGCTGGATTATTAGCAGCGTGTTTTCTATCAGTAACTGCAATTGTCCCGAAATCTTCACTGGTAGCCCCATATTGATGCATGTATCTTCTTGCATACATCGCTACCCACGATGCAGGGGTAAGTAAGCCGAATGGCGAACTCCAACTAAAACTAACATCAAAAGCTTCAGGGCTTTGATGGCGACCTTGAACCCCTCCACCGAATCGGTGCCATGACCTTTCATTGAATGCTCGGTAGACAAGAACGTAGTCCGCAACTCCAGCATGAACAGCCATTGCCGCTTGTTGGATTACACCGCCTGGTGCACCTCCGCCATGAGGAATCATCGAAAAAAACGTCAGTTCTGGGATACCTAGATTTCTCGCAACTTCAATTTCGGTATTTTTTTCTGCGCTAAAAACGGAAATGCCATTGATTTGCTGTGGGTCTAAACCGGCATCTTCACAAGCAAGCAAACTGCACTCTGTCGCTAGCTGCATAGGGGTTCTCCCAGAATTTTTAGAAAATTCTGTTGCCCCGATCCCGACGATCGCTGTTTGTCTAGCGAATTCCATAGCAGTATTTCTGTTTTTTCATGTAGGAAATCCTTCAATAGAAGTAAAGGTGAACTCCTGGCAGAGAGGAGAATGATCCGCCTTAACCGTAAATGCTTGACCGGTGGTATCCCCCATTGCGATTTCACACATAGCCTCACCAACTTTCTCAGGGGCTAATAGGTTAGGGTTGGAAGAAGTAAGGCGCTCGATGCCAACAAGTGGAGTAGCTACTCCACCAGGGCAAATAGCGTTTATCGAAATCCCTTGGTTTTGGAGACCTGATGCTACCCCACGTACCCAACCTACAACAGCGTGCTTCGTTGCGGTATAGAATGGATCGCGATTCCATGCGACTAATCCTGCAATTGAAGCTGTAGCTACAATAGATCCTCCACCAGTTTCCTCCATTAGTGGGGCCACTGCTAAGGTACCGAAAACAACTGAATCGAAGTTTACAGCTCTCACAGTAGTAAAGAATTCTGGGTCAAGATCAGTTGAAGTGTACGGATTGATTTGTGTTTCTATCTTTCTTCCTAAAATGCCGGCATTAAGGAATGCGTAATCTAGGCGACCAAATTTATTTAGTGCTTCTTGCGCAGCCTCGATATTGTTTCCGCTGGTCGAAATATCAGTAACGAATGTTGCACAATCAGTTTCGCTACGAACTTTGTCAAGACCATCTGAATCTAAGTCAACACCAAGAACTTCGATTCCTTCGAAGTGGAGTTTTTTAACTAACGCGGATCCTATACCTGAGGCCGCTCCGGTTACTATCGCGACTTTTTTAACATCCTCATCTGTCATCGTGTTACCTGCTTATCGATTCTTTCACATAGTACAAAGTCTATTTCGGTAATGCCACCGGCTTGATGATTAGTGACTGTGATTTCGACTTTGTTCCAACTATTTGCCCAGTCAGGGTGATGGTCGAGTTCCTCCGCTATCTTTGCGACTTTAGTCATAAAATGAAATGCTTCAGCAAAGTCATCGAATTCGAAAGTCCTAAAGAGTTGGTCTCCTTTAACAGTCCATCCTGAGATACGTTTGATGTGCTCCTCCACCTGGTGAGGTTGCATAACGTGTGACCTGTCCCATTCGCCCACTAAACGAGCCCTCCTAGGGATACAGAAGTTTCTGTCGATGGAATCCATTTCTCATAGCCATCCTTTTCCAACTCATCAGCCAATGCAGAATCTCCGGAGGTAACGATTTTCCCGTCAACGAATACATGGACTTTGTCTGGCTTGAGCTCTTCAAGGAGTCGACTGTAATGGGTTATTACTAGCACCCCTAATCCTTCGTCTTTCGTTAATTTCTCGACGCGTTTACTCACGATCCGTAATCCGTCTACATCTAATCCGGAGTCGAGCTCATCGAGGATCGCTATTGACGGCTTCAAGGAGGCCAATTGAAATGTTTCGAGGCGTTTTTTTTCTCCTCCAGACATGTCGAGGTTCACGCCCTTGGAAAGATGTTCGACTGGGATACCAAGGTGCTCAGCTTCTTTCCTTGCATTCTGTAATCTTTCTTCAGAATCGCCGCTTTGAGAAAGTCGGGATGCTTCTAATATCATGGAAGCTGAGACGCCTTCAATCTCTACTGGGTATTGGAGTGCTAGGAACAACCCACGCTGCGCGCGTTCCCAAGTTTCACGCCCGACAAGGTCTTCTCCATCTAGTAGGATTTCTCCTCGTGTAACGGTGTAGCCTGGGCGCCCCATTAGAACGTGAGAGAGTGTCGATTTCCCTGAGCCGTTCGGGCCCATTAGGGCATGTACTTCCCCGGAGCAAATGGTCATGTTTACTCCGTTGAGAATACTTGCTGACTCTGTTTGAGCATGTAGGTCTTTAATCTCTAACTCAGTCATGAATCTTGGCTTTCCGGTATAAGTACATAGACTTCACCTTTATCGATCTCCACGTTAAATACTGGGACTGGCTGAGTCGCTGGTAACGATACGGGTTTACCATCGCAAAGTGAGAACTGCGCCCCATGCTTCCAGCACTCTATGGTGACGTCAGTAGTATCTACAGGCCCTTCGGAGAGTGAATACTTCGCATGGCTACACATATCTCCAATCGCATACATTTGGTCATGAATCCGAACAATAGCGATTTTTTGATCTTCTATAGTTACTCGTCGAGCTTCTCCATCTGGGACGTCATCAACTGCAAGAACACGGACTTTTTTTTCTGATGAATGCCCCTTCGTTTCAGCCACCATTGAATTCCCTAGTGTTGAGTTTCTGGTTAAAAAGTTCCGCAATCCAACCGTTTATCCCATTAACAGGAAGTGAAGAGACGACTTCTTGAAGGAATCCATCGACGATCAGTTTCTCTGCTTCCGCCGTTGGGATACCCCTGCTTTCCAAATAGAAGCGTTGGTCTTCATCAACGGGGCTAACTGTAGAAGCATGACTGCATTTCACATCATTGTTTTCGATTTCAAGATTTGGTACCGACTCTGCCCATGCTCTATCACAAAGTTTTAGTGTCCGGTTTGTTTGAAATGCATTTGTCCCTGGAGCCTCATTATCTACATGAATTAAGCCGGTATATATAGAGTTTGATTGGTCGTCTAGAACACCTTTAAATAAGAGCTCGCTATATGTGTCTCTAGCCATGTGGCTCTGGCGGGTTCGGAAATCTAAAACTTGATCCCTGTCACCGTGATATATCGCTGAAATTTTCGCTGAGGCTCCGCGGCCGTTAAGGGAGCAAATTGTTTTTAGGCGGGCATATGAACCCCCTATTGCAGCTATTGCTCCATGAAAGTTGCCTTGTTGACCTACGGAAACATCTAGTGATCCTAATTTGACGACATTCGGGCCTAGATTTTGCACTTGTTGGTACTTGACGTTTGCACTATTCCCAACAACGATTTTTGTTTCTGGGACGACGAGAGCAGAAACTTCAGAATGGTGAAAGATTTCAACTATTTCAATTTTTGCATTTTCTTCAATATCGATGTGGATTAGGGGAAAAGAAGCAGCCTCGCTTTGTTGGCATAGATGATTGATAACTAGAGGTTTTTCTACCTGTGAATCTCTAGGGACACGAATAAGAATAGGGTCTGGAGAAAATGCCATATTCATAGAACCAAGCATGTCTATTGGGCTTGCAAACTCAATTGGATCTTCACGGTCTGCCGCAGAAAAAATTTCATAGGTTGATGGTTCATCATGGGAAAATAAAAATCCATCAACCGTCAAAATACTATGGAAATTATCTGATTGGCTTGTGTATTCTTCAGGTATTGCCTGCGGTTTTTCTATCGCTGGGACGAAGCGGCCAAGTTCTAAGTCGTCTATTGGGCTGTAGCGCCACTCTTCTTGTTCGTGAGATGGGTAGTTAAATTCTATTGCACCGATAGCCATCCCTGTTCTAAGATCCTTCAGCCATTCGTGGCCGTTCAACTCTTGGGCTAGTTCTGGGGCATACACAGTAATTCCTTAGGGGTCATGCGCTTGTAAAGTATGGCGCCATGACGCTTTTATACTATCGGCGTAGTGGTAAACCACCTTCTTCTTCTCAGCGATTTTGATACCAAATTCTGTCCTCATAGGGTTTACTCTTTCCCCTCGCTATTCTGGGAGAGTGCTCCCCATAGTTTGCATAGACGTCGATGGAACTCTGGTAGGTTCATCAGGCTCTCCGACAGATAAAGTCTTAGCTGCAATTGGTGAGTCAGTCTCGAGAGGCCAAAATCTTATTTTGTCAACAGCTCGAGGCGCGATGGGGCCGACATATGAATATGCAAAGATTTTGAACCCCAAAGGGTGGCACATATTTCACGCGGGTGCAGCATTGATCAACACTGGGGGTCAGCTAACTCGGGAATACCCTATTCCTAGCGACGTCCTAGAAACATGTATAAGGGTGGCAATAGAGCGCGAATGGGCGCTTGAACTCTACTGGAAGAGCAACTATCGCGCTTTCCGTCATAGTGATTTCACTAGGCGTCATGCAGAGATGCTCGGAATAGATCTAGAAATTGGGGGGCCAACTGACATTGAAGGAGATATTGTACGTCTTCAGTTTGTTATTCCAGAAAGTTCTCTTCCTGATGTCAAAGAAGCTTTAGATGGTTCAGGCACACTCCGATCAGCTACTTCTCCTGCGATGCCTGGAGTTTGCTTTGTTTCAATAACACAATCAGGCATCACCAAAGGAAAAGCAATTACGGAAATCTCTTCTATGCTAAATATCGATCTTTCGGATGTAATGATGGTCGGTGATGGCCATAACGACTTGGATGCACTTCGGGTTGTGGGGCATGGTGTGGCGATGGGGAATGCTGAACAACAGGTGATCGACGAATCAAGGTACCTAGTTAACACTGTCGACAACGATGGCCTTGTCGAAGCTTTGGAGTTCTCGTGGAGTCTATAGGAAAGCTTTTCTAAAGGCCTATCCTACTGAGCCTTCCATTTGGAGTTCGATGAGCCGGCTCCATTCGACTGCGTATTCCATCGGAAGAGTTCGAGTTACTGGTTCTATGAATCCGTTGACGATCATTCCTGTTGCTTGTTCTTCAGTGAGACCTCGACTAGTCAGGTAGAAAAGCTGTTCATCCGCTACTTTTGAAACGGTTGCTTCGTGTCCAATCACAGCATCCTGGGAACCGATTTCCATGTATGGGTAAGTGTCACTTATTGACTCTTCATCGAGAATAAGAGCATCGCATTGAACATGGCTTTTGCACCCATATGCTCCTTCCTCTACCCTGACGAGGCCGCGGTAACTGGACCGTCCACCATCTTTAGAAATAGATTTAGAAACAACCTTTGAGGTGGTTTCCGGCGCTGCATGGGTCATTTTCGCTCCTGCATCTTGATGCTGGCCGGCACCGGCATAGGCGACTGAAAGAACTTCCCCTGAAGCTTTTGGACCGACCATCACCACAGCGGGATACTTCATTGTTAGGCGGCTCCCGATATTCCCATCGATCCATTCCATATGGCCCTCTGCTTCTACTCGTGCTCGTTTAGTAACTAGGTTGAACACGTTATTAGACCAGTTTTGGATAGTGGTATAAGTAACACGGGCTGACTCTTTCACAATGATCTCAACGACAGCGGAATGAAGAGAATCGGTGCTATATACGGGGGCAGAGCAGCCCTCAATATAATGAACTTTTGATCCCTTGTCGGCAATGATAAGGGTCCTCTCAAACTGTCCCATATTCTCAGCGTTTATTCTGAAATATGCTTGTAACGGCATTTCAACTTCAACGCCTTCTGGAACGTAGATGAACGAGCCTCCAGACCAAACAGCGGAATTAAGTGCCGAGAATTTATTATCGTTCGGTGGGATAACTTTTCCGAAATATGCCCGAACAATTTCCGGATATTCGCGTAAAGCCGTATCCATATCGCAAAAAATCACACCTTGAGCTTCTAGATCTTCACGATTTTTGTGGTAAACGACTTCCGATTCATACTGTGCGGTGACACCGGCTAGATATTTTCTCTCAGCTTCAGGTATTCCAAGTTTTTCATAGGTATCTTTGATTGCCTCAGGGACATCATCCCACTCGTCAACGACGCTTTCGCTGGGCTTGATGTAGTAGTAAATGTCATCAAAGAAGATCTCCGACGTGTCTCCGCCCCAATTTGGCATAGGACGACTTTGGAACTGCCTTAAAGATTTAAGACGGAAGTCACGCATCCAATTAGGCTCGCCCTTCATCCAAGAGATTTCTTTAACGAGGTCCTCATTCAAACCTTTTTGCGGTTTGAAGACATAATCTTCGGTATCGCTCCAACCTAGTTGGTATTTGCTTAGATCTATCTCTGTATTCGCTGCTGACATATCCTTATCTTACTTCGAGAGTTTCTACTATATGGATAGTAACAATTCTACATCGATTTTTCACTGCAATCTAACAAAATTCGAAATTTCAAATCTGACTGTTTAGCCGATTCGGCGTAAATCTTTCGTGAACCACTTTCCTCGATTCACATAAGACTCAACGCCAAGGGAGATTTCATCTTGATTCGCCATATTTTCTCGAATTTTCGCTGGAATGCCCAATGCCATTGCCCTGGGAGGGACGATGGTACCTCCGGTCACAACAGCGTTTGCTCCGACCAGAGCTCCTTGCTGGACTTCTGCATCGTGAAGGACAACAGATGCCGTCCCTATCAGTGCTCCATCAAGTACTCTGCAGCCTTCAAGGTGGGCAAGATGGCCGATCGTGCAATCATTCCCGACAATAGTTGGATAAATAATCGTTGTGTGAATTACAGCTCCATCTTGGATATTGCTGCGTTCCCCTATAATGATTTCTCCATCATCACCTCGGAGAACGGCGCACGGCCATACTGAAGATTCTGAACCTATAGTTACCTCGCCGATGATCACAGCTTCTGGATGGATATAAGCATCGCCAGCTATAGATGGTTCTTTATCTCCCAATGCGTAAATAGGCATATTATTTCTCCGGAAGCGTTCCAAATGACCCGTAGGCGCCGCCTAAAAACAAAAGAGGTTGACTCTCTGCGCTTCCCTCGCCCATTCCTTCAACAGATCCAACGACAATATAGTGATCGCCTGCTTCATGTATTGCCTGAATAGAGCAGTCGATCCAAGCTACACATCCTCCAACTATTGGTGACCCTGTGGGCCCCGAAGTCCAATCAATGGCCTCAAATGGGTCTACTTCTTTATTAAAGAAACTATTACTGAGATCTAATTGGCCTTCTCCTAGAACGTTGACGCAATAATTCCCTGTCGCGTTAATTCGCTTCCAAGTTGCCGATTCCTTACCGGGCATGAACTGGACCAAAGGCGGGTCAAGGGAGACCGAGCCGAAAGAGCCAATAACCATAGCGAACGGGCCATCATCGTCTAAGGCGCTGACGAGAGTCACCCCTGTAGGGTACCGTCCTAATACAGATCGGAATTTAGCCCCATCTACATGGTCCTCGCTCATTTGGCCTCCAGTCTTTAACCTACTTCTCTACTAAACGATACTCGCTTCATCTCTTTCTTTGCAGATTAGTAACCGTTTAGTCGACAAATACGTGCTTTAGCGTGTGTGGAAGCCAGTTTCTTGTTGCCGGAATTGTGCTAGCCCTGTGGGTTTATCCAACAAACTTCTGGATGCTAGGGTCTTATAGATGGCGGATAACCGACCACAATTACCTAATGGATTTGTTGCTTTCGTTAAGAAAGATTGTCCGACATGTGAACTTGTTGTACCTGTACTGGAACAGCTTGCTGAATTAGAGATCTTGAGCGCTGTCTTCACGCAGGACGACATATCATTTCCGGAGCTACCGGTAACTTCAGATGATACGTCGTTAGAAATTAGTTTCTTTCATGAAGTTGAAACCGTCCCTACACTTATGAAAATCCAAAATGGCATCGAGGTAGACCGTATTGTCGGCTGGTCTCAGGATCAGTGGGAAGCATTCGTGGGAGTCAACGATCTAGGCCCTGATGGAATCCGCCCTTATAGTCCCGGCTGTGGTTCCTTGAGTGTGGACCCAGATCTTCAAGGGCAGTTACAGAAGAAGTATGGGTCTGGGATGACAAGCCGTGAAATAGCTTTTGCTTCGGCTGAAGATGAATTTGAAGCAATGTATGATCGTGGTTGGTCAGACGGCTTGCCCTTAATTCCTCCCACCGTTGAACGGGTCTCAGCCATGCTGGCGGGAACAAACCGAGAACCAGAGGAAGTTCTTGCCCTAGTTCCACCGAATCTAGTTGATCTTACAGTCGAGAAAGTTGCTATCAACGCAGTGATGGCTGGTTGTAAACCTGAATACTTGCCGGTGGTTATTGCTGCCTTAGAGGCTGCTTGCACTGACCAGTTCAATATGCACGGTTTGCTCGCAACAACAATGCCAGTAGGTCCGATTCTCTTTGTCAATGGGCCGATCAGGAAATCCATTGGGATGAACTCTGGGATGAATCTTCTCGGGCAAGGAAATCGACCCAATAGCACTATTGGAAGAGCCATCCAACTTACTATTCGCAATGTAGGTGGTGGCCGCCCTGGCGAAGTTGACCGAGCTACTCATGGAAGTCCCGCTAAATATGGATTGTGCTTTGCTGAAGACGAAGAAGGTTCGCCATGGCCGTCTTATGCACAAGACCAGGGCTTCTCCCCTGAGCAGAACACAGTTACAATATTTCCCGGAGAGGGACCACGGGTGATAGTTGACCAGCTATCCCGATCTCCAGATGAATTAGCGAGAAGCCTCGCAATCGGAATCATCGGGAACGTTCACCCTAAGTTGGTTATGGCTTTTGATGCGATATTGGTCATTGGCCCTGAACATGCTTCCCGTTTTGTTGAAGCAGGTTGGACAAAAGAAAAGGTAAACGAGGAGATAATCAACCACACCATCCGGGAAACTGATGAATTGGTTCGAGGAGCCGATGGGATCGGCGAAGGACTACCAGAGGTTTTCGCCGGATCAACTCTCCCAAAATTGCGACCGGATGGCGGATTAATTATCCTCTATGGCGGTGGAGAAGCGGGTCTTTTCTCTGCCACTATAGGTGGATGGATTTCTGGAGACAAAGGAAGCCTGTATCAAACAAGGGAGATAACTTTATGACGACCAGCGTACTTGACCCTACTAATGAGCGAACCCCTGCCCATCGGACACGAGCTCAAAGAATCACCAGCCTCCAAGGGGCCACGATAGGGCTTCTCGATATAAGTAAACCTCGAGGAGATGTCTTTCTAGACACCATTCATTCTCTTCTTGAACAAAGAGGAGCACATGTGCTGCGATTTACAAAACCTACTTTCACTAAGCCTGCTCCGGTAGACCTTCGCCATGAAATTTCTACAACATGCGACGCCGTCATTGAAGCATTAGCCGATTGAGGAAGTTGCACGACATGCAGTGTGCATGACATAAGCGACCTTGAGCGAAGAGGAACTCCAGGTGTTTTTATTGCATCTGTTCCTTTCGTTTCTGCTGCTGAAACCCAATCTAAGGCACTTGGGTTTCCCCTTGCAGGATTATTCACAGCTCATCCGATACAAGATAGAACTGATGAAGAAATGAAAGTCCTAGGGGAAAATATCTTCGATGACCTTGTTAAGGAACTACTGGTCTAGCAACCGGTTAACTTTCCGAAGCTGAACGGCAAAATTACCTTTCCTGTCGATCCTAGTCTTTTGCGCTCCTAGGAAACGAGCGAGATTGACTAACTCTCCAAATGCTCTTTCAACGATTTCTTCTGCTCGGATATTATCCTCAATGAACGAAGCCTTGATATGGAGTGTTTTCTGATCGCGGAGATATTTTATGTCGAAACGCCCAACGAAACGACCATCAATAAGTAAAGGCAGCACGTAGTAACCAAACTTGCGTTTTGTTTCTGGCGTATATATTTCAAGTTTGTATTGGAAATCGAATAACCGATTGAGGCGTTTTCTATTCCAAACGATTGGATCGAATGGCGAAACCAGCGCACAAGCATCAGCAGCTTTAGGTATCGAGGTCTTTGCTGGCATGTATGCAGGATCCTTCCACGTTTCAATCTGTATTTCCTCTAATTGTTTGTTCTCTACAAGGTCACTTATCGCTTCTGTAGCTTCTTTCACTGGAAGCCTGAAGTAGTCGGCTAGATCCCGTGAGGTGGCAACCCCGTATGCTCTAGCCGAACGTAGCATGAGGTGGCGGAGGGATTCCGCATCATCGGGAGTAGGTAGATCCAAAATATTTGAAGGCACTATCCGATCCAGTAGATCAAATTTTTTTTCAAAGTTCGGCCCTCGTCGTATCCCCACTTCCCCTATGCGATATAACCAGTTCAATGCAAGCTGCCCCTTTGATCTATGCCCCCAACCAGTTTGTTCTCTCGGCTGAGGGTCAGATAGGTCTTTCGCTTCTATGGGACCATTTAACGCAACTTCGCGAAGAACGTTCTTAACGTATAGAGGCTCTTCTGTCGCTAGCCGGTAGAGACTTTTCCATGTCTCTCCTTTGCTAGCTCTTTTTTTATCGAAACGGAAGTAAGGTTCTATCTCTACAGGAGCGATAGAGGCTTCATGAGCCCACAATTCAAACCATTTATCGTCGTAGTACGCTATTTCATCAAAAAGGGTTTGTCGATAGGGTCCAAGTCGCGAGAAAAATGGCATGTACTGGGTTCTGATAATCACTGGAACCGCATCGAGTTGAACGACCTCCATTTTCTTCATGCATTGTTGTAGATGCCTACGACCGACCTGACCATTTGGACGATCTTTCAACAGCCCTTGTGCCGCTAAAGCTACCCGGCGTGCTTGAAGGACCGAAATGGAATTCACCCATAGAAATCTAGCAGTCTTGGGTCATGTCGGCAGCCTGTACCCTGTCTTCCCGTTGCGCTCAACCAAACCATCTTTAATAAGGCCTGCTACGACCCGTTTGCACCTTTCTGGGTCGCCCGTCCAACCCATGACCTCTTCAAGCTCTGAACAGGCAATCTTTCTTTTCCGTAAGGCATTCACAAGTTTTCCCCGCCCTTGACGGTCAGATCCTTCGAATTTTTCTTTTGGGTTGGTGGTTGAGATTTTTGGCTTCGATGGATCTAGCCCCTCCCCCTTCCAGCGGCAATAGTTGGATAGCGGACAATTTTCGCAATCTGCGGATCGGGATTTACACACATCCGACCCGAGGTCCATTAAAGCCTGATTCCAGACCCATCCTTGCCCTTCAGGGACAAAATTATCTGCTTTTTCCTGCATTTCTTCAGGGGTTAACTTTTCTCCTGTGACTCTCGAAATGATTCTATGGATGTTGACGTCAACGACTCCAACATCTTCTTCAAAAGCAAAACATAAGATAGCGCGTGATGTATATGGCCCTACCCCTGGAAGCTTCAAAAGAGCTGACAGCGTATCTGGAACTAGTCCATGATGCATCTCTACTATTTTTTGAGCTGACCTGTGAAGGTTAATCGCTCTTCTGTTATACCCCAAACCTTCCCAGTCATCGATAATGGACGAGAGAGGAGCTTCAGCGCACTCTTGGGGCGTAGGGTACTTCTTAAGAAAACATTTATACTTGGGAATTACCCTAGATACCTGAGTCTGCTGAAGCATCGCTTCTGAGACCATAATTGACCATGGGTCGCGAGTTTGCCTCCATGGAAGGTCACGGGAGCTTTCCTCCCACCATTGGATCAGCGCTTTTTGTTGTTCAGTGTGCCCCACGCTACAAAGGTAGCTCTAGAATTGGAGCACAGGCCAATGTGCAACAGCAGAGGAAACAGAGCAGAGATGTATCGTCCTTTAAAATTTCTTTCAGTGCTATTGGTTGCATTAGTGGCATCTCTTATTTTTGCGACTCCATCATTTTCTGATGAGAAACAGGACTCTTCACCGGATGTTGAGATAATTAAAGTCGATGATGGATCTGGCATAATTCCGAAGCCAGGTTCTGGGAGTGCCCCGTCTAGCCCGACAGATAGAGGAGGTGCTTTACAATTGGGGCTGTTAGGGCTTCTAATTCTATTTCCTGTCGTTGCAATTTTGAGCGTTCGTCGTCAGGCTAAGAGAAACCGGCGCTCTGTTAACGCCTAGCTAAGGATTTTCCTCTTCCTTGAGTTCATAGCTTCCACCAAGCTGATTCAATACGGATGCTGTTTCGTCTATGACTCCCTGATAGAAGCCCCGGAGAGCCTGATCGGTTTCTTCATTATTTACCGCTCGATATAAAGGAACGATCGTATAGTCGGATCTATCTACCCGAGTTGGTTCAAAAGTTAGACTCTCTACTCTAAAACCTTCTTTATCTGTTCCAATTATGTCAACGAAGATCATCACACCATTCTGAGAAGCAGCGGGACAACAGTTCGCTGATTGATTCGATAAAAAGTTTCCTAGGCCGTAGATAACATACTTGTCGTTAAATATTCCTATCGGCTGAACAACATGAACATGGGATCCAACTATTAAATCAATGTCGGGCGAAGCCAATAGTGATTCCGCCAGTTTTTTTTGCGCTTCACTCGGACTGACTTGGTATTCGTTGCCCCATTGGATACTCAGGATCACAAAATCCACTCCTAATGAGCGCATCCTTGCAGCTTCATTAAGTATTGTTTCTTCGTCGATTACGTTTACGAGGTAAGGTTCATCTTTAGGAAGAACAAAACCATTTAAGCTATATGTATAGGACATATGGCCAATTAGTATCCCGTTTGGGCTGTAGAGGGACGGTGTTTTCTGTTCTTCAGCGGTGCGCGCCATCCCTGCCCAACCAAGATCTGCATTCTGTAGTTGGGTGATGGTTGACTTGACCCCTTTTGCTCCTTTATCCATTGAGTGGTTTGAGGCTGTCGAGCAGCCATCGTACCCGACCTCTTTCAGATTATTTGGCAATTCTTGAGGAGCGTTAAAAATGGGGTACCCAGATAGTGCTGTGTTGTCAGAAGAAACAGGGGTCTCCAAATGGCAAATAGCCAAGTCGGCTTCTTCCAGTAGTGGTTGGACATCAGCGAACATTGGAGTGTAGTCGTGGGCGACTCCGGCGCTCCCATTGTAAGAAGCTCTTTGGATTACTGGACCATGGCTTAAAATATCACCTGTGAAAACGAGGGTCGCTTTTTGAGGAAGTACTGGAGTGGGAGTGGGAGTAGGAGTAGGAGTAGGAGTAGGAGTTACTTCCGGTGTGGGCTTAGGGGTTGGCCTTTGAACTTGTTCTACTTCCTGAGGAATCTCCGTTGGCCGAACTTCCTCGTCAAGCACAAGGTTCGTAGTGCTAGTATCGCTTTCAAAAACTTGTAGAGCTACCAGAACTACTACAGCAGTTATGAACGCAACCAAGATAGTTATTAACCGTTGTTTCGTCATGGGCATGTCCCCGTATCCGTATGAAAGTTCCTAAAGGTGTCTTGCCCCATGGAATCATTAGTTTGCGAATTTGTAAATATCTCTACCCTAATGTGCGTATAGTTCCCCAGCTGATAGTCCTGTGCGCTAGTTTGATATCCGTGGCTACTTCACCAGATGCAAATATTTCTTTGAGTTGCTTAGATGGAACATCTCGAACATTAAATGAATGGGTGACGACCTTCCACTTACTCCTAGTAGTTGTCGATCCATACACGCATGAGAGTTCTTGGATTATCGAAACTGGTGGCCGGATTTTACGGTCATTTAAAGGCGCTGACTGTCGGGGTGCTTGGATGGTTCTAGGCAACGAGGAACATGCTAAGGAATTTCTTGGCCCATGGGCATCAGAGATCTTAACCTTCGTTGATCCGGATCTATCATTCGTTCAGAGCATAGAACTTGAGCAAACTCCCGCAATACTTCACTTTGATCAGAGTCCGAAGCTTGTCGGAAGTGCTGAAGGCTGGAATCCATCTGAGTGGAAAGGTGTTACAAGTGACCTCTCTACTGCTATGAGCTGGTCAAAACCTATTATCCCAGATAGTGAGGACCCAAGTCCGTACTCAGGTGTACCAGTCACCCGCTAAGCGGACACATTTCTTTAAATCTTGTCAAATTCGATATGTAACTCTTTCATAGGACGAAGAAAGAAGCTGAACTTGTGTGGGTTATCGTCAAGCGGTTTGGCAAGTCGGATATTATCCATCCGGTCAAGAATTGCAGTGAAGGCAGACATCAGTTCGGCTCTTGCGAGTGAAGCCCCCATACAAAAATGGCTTCCCAGCCCGAAAGCCACATGCTTATGTAGATCTTCTCGGGTAATGTCAAAAACTTCGGGGCTTTCGAAGACTTCAGCATCTCTGTTCGCAGCAGCAAACCTTGGCATTACAGCTGACCCTTCGGGGATAGAGGCACCCCCTATTTCTGCTGGGCATGCTGCAGTTCTCCATAATCCAGCTACTGGGCTATCAAATCTCAAACTTTCCTCTATAAAATTTTTCTGCAGGGATCTATCGTCCCGCAATTTTTGCATCTGATCAGGGTACCTCAATAGAAGCCACATCGAAGTTCCTATCGCTGCAGTGGTAGTCTCAAACCCTCCAGTCACTAGTTGATGCATTAGGTCTTGAAGTTCTTCCATTGTGAATGGTTCATCTTCTTGGTGAGCGTGAACCAACGCTGAAATCAGGTCATCTGTTGGTTCTTCTCTACGTTTCTCGAATTCTCGAGCTAAGTGATGTTGGGCTTCAACTTCATATTCTGCCTGAATTACAGCCTCATCTGGGGAAAGTGGACGCTGTGACATTGCCAACATCGCATCCGCCCACTTTTTAAATGTCTCGTACTCCTCCGCTGGAAGGCCTAGTTGTTCGCAAATAAAAATCCCTGGCAAGGGTAAGGCAAATTCTGAAACAAATTCACACTGACCCCTATCAATAAATTGGTCGATCAAACTATGGGTAATTTCATCAATTCGAGGAATCATTCCCTCCACGGCACGATTTGTAAATACCCTGCCAAGTATTTTCCGGTAATGACTGTGCTCTGGCGGGTCCGTCCGTTGCAGCGTTCGGCCTTTAACCCAACCCTTTTCTTGGAAGACCTGCGCATGCGCTTTTGATGCCTCGTTAAGACCTCCGGCCCCTGTCCCTGGCCGACTTGAATATATGGATGGAGTCGTCAAGACCTCTCTGACATCTTCATATTTCGTCACCATATACAACCCATTCTCTGGGACTTTGTATACAGGGCACTTCTCATGGAGAGTCGTATAGGTATCGAAGGGATCATCTTGAACAGCAGGATCTAAGAAACTTTCTTCCAATTCAAACAATTCATCAGCCATAGATCTCACAATAGCATCCTTATCTTTCTTGCTCTACCCAATGCCCTCCAACAAGAACACGACCGCTGTTTGATCTATGCTTCCATTGAAAGAATTGGAGCTCAAATGAAAATACGGATCGGCTTTGGCTTAGGAACTCGATCAAAAGTGAGCGACCCTGAAACTTTAGGGGGCCTAGCCCAAGGATTGGAGCGGCTTGGCTTTGATTCACTCTGGTTTTCCGAGCGTGTCTCAGGAACAGGGCTAGATCCGATAGTAGCAATGAGCTGGATTGCAGCCCGAACAGAAAAACTAAAATTCGGGCCCTCAGTTATGGTTCTCCCTGGTCGCAACCCTGTACTTGTTGCAAAGTCAATTGCTAGCCTTGACCGAATCTCAAATGGTCGGGTGCTTCCAGCCTTTGGGCTAGGTGCTGTTAATTTGGGGGAGCATCAGGCCTTTGGAGTAGAGAGAAAGGATCGATCTCCGTGGTTCAATGAGGCCCTACCGCTAATACGTCGTTTATGGGAAGAAGATAGTGTTAGCCATAGTGGCCCCCAATTTCAACTTCAGGACGTTCGAGTTAAGCCGAAACCCATTCAAGAACCTCTTGATATTTGGCTTGGAGGTATTGCCCCATCAGAATTAAAGCGAGTGGGGCAGTTAGGTGATGGTTGGTTACCAAGCTTTTGCACTGCGGATGATGTTGCAGAAGCTATTCCTCAAATCGATGAGCATTCCAAGAATTCCGGAAGAAAGAGTATCGATAGAGAACATTTTGGCGCTTTGATTGTCTATTCAGTGGATGGTTCTATGCCCGATCAGGTAATTAGCGCGGTTCAAAGTAGAAGGCCAGAGGTAAATGCTGAAGACATCATTGTCCAAAGCCGTGAGAAGTTGTCTTCTCGGATACAGGAATTCATTGAAGCGGGCGCAAGTAAATTTGTTCTAATGCCCTATGTGGAACCTGAGGATTGGAACCATGAAATTAATTGCCTAGCTGAAGAGACCCTTCACCTTCAAAATTAACTACCCTGACTTCAAGAGAGAGCATGGGCAAGGTCTTCTATCAAGTCGTCAACTGTTTCAATTCCGACAGATAGGCGTATTAATGCACCATCAACTTCAAGTGGAGATCCTTCTGCGGAAAGGTGCGTCATAGCTGCTGGAACTTCTATGAGTGATTCTACGGCTCCAAGGGACTCCGCAAGAGTGAAAACATTGGTCTTTGCAGCTATCTGGCGAGCTGCTTCCGCTCCCCCTTTAACCGTGAATGAGACCATGCCGCCATATTTTTTCATCTGCTTTTGGGCTATCTCATAGGTCGGATGTTCACGAAGTCCCGGATAGAGAACACCTGCAACTTTCGGGTGGTCTAGGAGAAAATTAACAATACTCTCAGCATTTTCACAGTGGCGGTCCATCCGAACAGGAAGAGTTTTTATCCCTCGAAGAAGTAGATAGCAGTCCCACGGTGCAGGCACTGCTCCTATAGCGTTCTGCAGAAAAGCTATCTCTTGATCAAGTTCTGAAGAATTCGTCGCTATAAAACCACCAACAACATCCGAATGGCCGCCTAAATATTTAGTCGTTGAGTGCACTACAAAATCTGCCCCATGAGCAAGTGGCTGTTGGAGGTAAGGGGTAGCGAATGTATTGTCGACAACACACAAAGCGCCCGACGAATGGGCTAGTTCAGACAGCATCTGAATATCAACAACCGACAACAGTGGATTAGACGGGGTCTCTGTCCAAATAATGCGAGTCTGCTCAGTCATGCAGTTTTCAATGTTTTCTTTTCTTGAAAAGTCTGCCGCAGACCATGTAACTCCCATGCGCGTAAGAACTTTTGAAATTAAACGGAAGGTTCCGCCATATGCATCGTTGCCCATAACAATATGGTCGCCGGGATTTAAGAGTCTTAGGATCGTATCTTCTGCTGCCATGCCGCTAGCGAATGCTCTACCGAACTCAGCTCCTTCTAATGCTGCAATGCTTAATTCCAAAGCATCTCTTGTAGGGTTCCCTGTTCTTGAGTACTCATATCCCCTGTCTTCCCCTACAGCATCTTGCTCATAGGTTGTTGTCTGGTAGACAGGGACGGTTATAGCGCCAGTTCGAGGGTCAGGTTTTTGTCCAGCATGTATTGCCCTTGTTTCGAATCCCCACCGTTCGTCCATATTCTCGCTAGCCATTTTCAGCCTCCTGATCTCTGCAGATACGACAATATGTCAGAGGCGGAGACTACAGCAGAAGGGCGTCCTTTATCTACCATTATCAATGTTTGATCTTGCTCAAGCTTAAATAGGACAGATCTGATGGACTCACCAGAACCAACGAAATTCAATCGAGGGCCCATAACTTCAGAACATTTCATATCTAAGAAACCCTTTTCGAATGACCGAATTTGTAATTGGGTTTCATCTATCGTTCCCTTTATTTCAGCTGCTGAGAGTGGAAGGTTTCCTTGGGCAACAATGATTCTCGATAAACTATACTTTTGGAGGAGCTCTATAGCTTTGGTAACTGTGTCGTCAGGTTGAACGCAAACAAGATCAGGTACCTCTGATGCTATACCCTTGAGAACTTCTTGAATATGTGGCCCTTCGTCCGAAAGAAAACCGTACTTCGTCATCCATTCATCATTGAAGATCTTTGAGAGGTATCCGCGACCTGAATCAGGCAGGAGAACTACGACTAAGTCATCTTTCTCAAGATCATTGGCAACTGTTATGGCTGCATCGACAGCCGTACCGCAGGAACCTCCGATAAGGAGTCCTTCTCGCCTAGAAACTTCTCGAGCTCTAGAGAATGATTGAGCATCAGTAACGGCAATTACTTTGTCTATCAGGGTAGGGTCGTATGTTTCGGGCCAAAAGTCTTCTCCAACTCCCTCGACAAGGTAAGGCCGACCGTCTCCCCCGCTATATACCGAACCCTCTGGATCTGCCGCAATAATTTGGACGTTGGGATTCTGCTCTTTGAGGTATTTCCCCACTCCGCATAATGTGCCGCCGGTACCCGCTCCAGCAACAAAATGGGTTACCTTCCCTTCCGTCTGTTCCCATATCTCTGGTCCTGTTGTGAGGTAATGTGACATAGGGTTTATGGGATTACTGTACTGATTCGGCCTGAAGGCATCTGGACGTTCGCTCACAAGCCGCTCGGCAGTGGAATAATACGACCTCGGGTCTTCTGGTGCTACATCTACAGGACACACGATCACTTCTGCACCATACGCTTTTAACAGATCCACTTTCTCTGGGCTTACTTTGTCAGTCATTACGAAAACACAGTCATAGCCTCTCTGAGCAGCGACTATTGCAAGCCCGACACCTGTGTTTCCCGAAGTAGGTTCAATGATCGTCGACCCTGGGCTAAGTAAGCCTTCTTTTTCTGCTGCATCTATCATCGCCAGCGCTGGCCGGTCTTTCACACTTCCGCCGGGATTCGTTGTTTCAACTTTCGCTACGATCGGACATGCAATACCCTCTGTGACACGGGTTAAACGCACCATGGGGGTTCTACCGATAAGGTCAAGGACAGAATCTGCAATATCCATATATTGACCATAGTGCCGAACCTCAAGTCTCCCACCTAAACAAGCGACTCTTCGAAATGAACAACTCAACACAACCTCAAACAAGAGATAACGGACCAGTTAAATTAGCTGTTGAACCAGAGAATTGGAGGCGCGAGAATCTAGTCGCAGCTGTAGTCCGTGCAGGTGGTAAAGTGAGCCCCATAGAAGAGGCTACTGGTCTTATTTGGGCAGATCCTGGCCGTCCCGAGTTGCTCCCTGAGCTACTTGTGCCAAATCTGGAATGGGTCCAACTTCCATTTGCGGGGATTGAACCTTTTCTTCCGATGCTCGATAATCAAAGAATATGGACTTGCGGAAAGGGTGTATATTCACAGCCAGTCGCGGAACATGTATTGGGATCGATATTAGCGTTAAAGCGTGGCTTTATAAGTTACGCGAGAAAGCAGAAATGGAGCGGGCCAGTTGGTGAAACCCTATTTGGGGCGCATGTTGTTATTCTCGGATCGGGAGGGATCACAAACAACCTGCTTCCGCTATTGTCTGCCTTTAACTGTGAAACTACTGTCGTCAGGAGGTCACATAAAAAAAACACCGCTGCGACCCATACGGCAAATCTCGAAGATCTACCGGAAATTCTTCCGTCAGCAGATGTCGTTGTGCTTGCGCTTGCATTGACCCCTGAAACCTTGGGAATTGCTGACTCTGATTTTTTTGAAATGATGCCAGATCAGGCAATTCTGGTGAATGTTGCCCGCGGTAAGCACGTCGTGACTTCTGATCTTGTACGGGCTTTACAATCACGCCAAATCCTTGGGGCAGTTCTAGATGTTACTGATCCAGAGCCTCTTCCGGAGAGTCATATCTTGTGGACTTTGGACAATTGCCTCATTACGCCGCATATCGGGAATACTCCTGAAATGGGGATCACGCTTTTGGCTTCCAGAGTCGAAGAGAATGTCCGGAGATACATTTCGGGAGAGGAGTTACTCGGGCGGATCGATTTAGAGCTTGGCTACTGAGATGCTTCTTGTATAAGCGAGTCAAAAACCATATAGCCCTCCACGTTTCTCAGCATTCGTAAGGTACGTGTGGCCACCGCCTGAGTACCTTCAAATTTAATGAGCCCTGAAGGAACGCTAAAAGTTCCAAATGATTTAATTGTTTCTGCCACTACTCTGCTATCTGCAGTGCCGGCTAAGTTAACGGCTTGTACCCATAACTCTGCTAGATCGGCACCTAAGATAAAGCGTCCACTAGCTGGCGGGATTCCATCGATACTCTGAAAGTATTCTGCTGCCTGGTTAACTCCTATGTAGGGGTCATCCCCTCTCGTCCCCGCAAAAGAGACCATCCTGAAGTCACCTAAAGCTGGAATGTCGGAAGTAAAAAATGATGCGCTATCTAGAGAGGGGCCGGCAACTATTGGAGTTAGCCAGCCAGCTCCTCGGATTAATTGCAGGGTGAGCACCCCTACTCGGTTTGTCGCACATACTGCGATTACGTCCACATCAAGTGATCCTTTTCTGTCAGCTGGCCCTATGACAGATGGTGCTGTCACCATATTTACCGCTGACTCTACTGTGGACCGGCCACCTAAACTTCCCCATCGATCTCTAAAAGCGATACATTCTTGAATCGTTTCCGGAACAGTATCGTCCCAAAATATTGCAGTTGTTCGGTTTCCTTCATCCCAAAGAAAATCAGCTAGCTGAGCCCCATAGACTTTCGGGCGGGTGACCATTGAAAAAGCAAGCGTATCTACCTCGCCTAAGCCCCAATCTTCCTCCGAAGCGCAGGGAGATATGAGAAGGATTTCCGCTTCTTTCGCTCTTTTGACCGCTGGGGCAGCATAATCTAATTCGCAGGTAACTACTAACAGTTGGACACCTGATCGGATTAACTTCTCTGCGGCGCTATCTACTGAGGAAAGACGAGACTCGCCATTCTCTCTAAGGACCTCGACCTCTTTATTCAATAATCCGCCTTGCCGGTTAATTTCTTCTATCATCCCGATAAAAGCAACCCCTGGCTGACGGTCATATGCCGACATGACATTCTCTTCGTCTATAATCACTCCGACCCGGAGTACACCCTCATCTTCAATGACCTCAACTGCATCTGATTGAGTAGTTACCTGCCCGCTAGATTCTGATTCCGCAGGGCTTAAAGCAGGTGTTTCTTCTCCTATGGCGCTTTCTTGGGATCCAAGGTCTATTTGGTCGGCATTGGAACACGAGAATAGGCATAGTGCTAAAAGGCTTGCCGCAAGGCATCGAAGCGGATAGTGCATGGGATTGATATTAGCTACCTTCTAAGAAAAGACATGGCAGGAACCACGATGAAAGTTAAATCGCCTGTAATTCACGAAGCTCCCCGACCTGCCCCCAGCTATATCCCAGCTCTAGGAGGATTTCTTCTGTGTGTTGTCCGAGTTCTGGAGCTGAGGCTGACGGTGTAGTTGGAGTTTCAGACATCTTGATCGGAGACCCAACGACTTTTTTTGTTTCTCCATTGAAGTCTTCTAGCTCCACGATGTAGTCATTGGTAGCCACAAGCGGATCTGCCGCAGCTTGGGCGTAATCGTTGACTGGGGCATAGCGAACTTCCATCCGGTCGAGAATATCAGCCCACTCCTTAGTGGTTTTAGTTTTGAATCCATCCGCTAAAAGGCGAAACAGCTCTTGCCTTATCTCTGTCGTGTAAATCACAGGGGCGAAGCGTTCATCATCGATTAGTTCCGGTACTCCCGCAGCTTGATATAACGCCTCTCTCTTATCAGGGAGAACTCCGACCAGAGCTATATACCCATCGGAGGTTTCTAGAATCCCATATGCCATTGGAAGTAATGGGTGCCCTCCATTACTGCGGCCAGGGACTTCCCCCGTCATCAGATACGCAGTGTATTCAGATGCCTGCGCATATATTTGTCCTCCAAGAAGCGAAACGTCCACCCTTTGTCCTTTGCCAGTGACATTTCGAGAAACTAGCGCTGCGAGAATACCTACAGTCATATTCATGCTTCCAATGTGGTCAGCGATCGTGGCGCCCACTGGTGTGGGAGGTTCACCATCAGAACCAGTGGTACTGATAAGTCCTCCAGCTGCTTGCCCAGCAAGGTCAGCTCCTTCACGGTCAGCTCCTTTCCCCTCAGGTCCAAATGTCGACCCCATTGCATAAATCAAACCAGGATTTGTTTGGCTTAATGTTTCATACCCCAGACCCCATGACTCAAGAGTTCCAGGTTTAAAATTAGCTACTAGGACATCAGCAGTGTCGACTAATTTACGAAAGATGTCTGCTCCTTCGGCGACACGAAGATCAATGGTTACACTTCTTTTCCCTCTGTTGCAGGCTTCAAAATATGGGGTGCGTAAATCTTGCATAGAAATAGGTATCCACCTTGCCATATCACCCATGCCCGGAAGTTCTACCTTTATGACTTCTGCCCCTAAGTCTTTAAGTGTTTGACCTGCTTGTGGGCCCTGAACTAGTAAACCCACATCTACGACTCTTAAACCATCTAACGCCCCCATATCTTGCCCCTTTACATGATCGGATTCTGAACTATTTACTAGAAACTTACTTCACATCCCAAAGGAAGAAGAATTAGAGTTAATATTTGCTATGAAAATAGGAATATCTATTTTGGGTCGCACATTGGCCTTGACTTTGAGTATTCTCGCCCCAGAGGAATCGTAATATTTATGAAAGAGGAATCATGAGTAAATTAGTTGAAGGAAAAGTTGCCCTAATTACTGGAGCAGCTGGAGGCATCGGACGTGAACATGCCTTGATGCTGGCTTCGCATGGAGCCAAGGTCGTCGTGAATGACCTTGGTGGAGACCGGCATGGTGTAGGTGAGGATCTTTCAGCTGCCCAAAAAGTCGTCGAGGAAATTAAATCCTTCGGTGGTGAAGCCGTTGTCAATGGCGGGAACGTTGCAGATTTTACCGCAGCGAAGGAAATGATCGAACAAGCAGTGGATACTTTTGGAGACCTAAATATTGTGATCAATAACGCGGGGATTCTTCGCGACCGAATGCTTTTTTCCCTGAACGAGGACGATTGGGATGCGATTATGAGCGTGCATCTCAAAGGGACTTTCGGCCCTTCACATCATGCAGCTGTGTATTGGAGAAACAAAGCAAAAGCAGGTGAGGAGACCTACGGAAGAATTATTAATACCTCTTCACCATCCGGAATCTACGGGAATATAGGCCAAAGCAATTACGGAGCTGCGAAAGCAGGTATCGCCGCATTTACCGTCATAACTGCAATGGAGCTAGCAAAATACAATGTTACTGTTAATGCCCTCGTTCCTGCGGCCCTATCGAGGATGACTGCAGACCTTGTAGGTATGGATGGATTAACTGATGAACAGAAGGAGTCTATGTCTCCAAGGTGGCAGGCAGTAACAGCAACATGGCTTTGTAGCGAAGCTGCAAGCAAGGTAACAGGTCGGCTTTTTGACATTCGCGGGAATCAATTAGGGATTGCTGAGGGCTGGAGTTTGGGGCCTGTTGGCACTCAACCTGATGACCCGACAGAACTAGGACCTCTCATGGAGGAACTAATGTCCAAGGCGGCCTTAAATGCGAATATGGGTGGGAAACCACAAGGCGGATCTGGACGTCCAGAAAACGAGATTTAGCAACCGTTTACTCCAAAGGTGTCAATAACTCAAAACCAAGTTCTGCAGCTGCTGGTATTTGCCGATGATCAAGGGTGAGATATTTCACAGGTCTGGGTAGTCGATCAATCGCAGCAAAATGAAGAGCGTCAACGAGCCTTAATCCAAATCTGGAACCGAGTTCAGAAGCATGACTGATACAGCGGCCGTCTAGCGGAACCACATGGAATGAGTCCCAATCAGCATTAAATTGAAGAGTCAATTCGCTATGTTGTGAAGGTGAAATAGATGCTCGATGTAACGTAAGTAGCGCTTCTGCCCTGACCAGCTCAGAAGCACACCAAATATGGGTTCGGTCCATTTCTTCCAGAACCATTGCCCTATGATCTCCAGGCAGGTATCGAAGTACTAAAGCAGAAGTATCAATCGCTAGAATCACGTGCCGCGCAACTCCTGAAGTATTCGATCTATAGAGATATCAATCGGAGTCAGGGCAGGCTTGCCATGTGGAGGTTTGTCTTCGTTTTTAGGGCGGTTAAGTAACCCTGCAGCTACAAGATCATCTAGAGTCGGTTCGCCTTCTGGCTCTAGAGGGCCAATTTGTGCAATGGGATGCCCATCTAGCGTGACGATAATGCGATCGCCAGATGCAGCTCTTTTGAGGTACGTCGCAATCTCCGCTCTAAGTTCTCTTACGCCGATATGGTTTTGGCTTCCCACCCCACCACAATACCGTAATGCGTACTTCGATGTACACATTTGGATGTGCCAAATTGTCTTCTTGCGCATATGCTGTTCAAGGAATCAGACCAACAAACAGTAAGAACGAAGATTTAGGAGCAGTACCATGAACTTTGCATTTTCAGAAGAGCAAGAAACACTTAGGGAATTTGTTCGTAATTTCCTTGAGGAAAAATCATCTGAAGCAGCTGTCCGCGAACAAATGGACACCGACAATGGTTACGACCCCGATGTTTGGCAACAGATGAGTGAACAAATGGGACTTCAAAGCCTTATCGTCCCAGAAGAATTCGGAGGACAAGGGTTCGGGTATGTTGAGCTCATCGTAGTGCTAGAAGAAATGGGGAGATCCCTTCTTTGCGCACCCTTCTTCTCAAGCGTTGTCCTCGCCGCAAATACCCTCATTCATTCCGGTGATGAAACAGCAAAATCTAATCTTCTCCCTCAAATTGCAAGTGGCACGATAGCAACGCTTGCATTCACCGAGGAAAATGGGAAATGGGATGAAGGCGGAATCACAATGCAAGCATCTGAATCTGATGGCGGTTACACGCTCGATGGTTCAAAGATGTACGTACTCGATGGGAATACTGCTGAAATAATCCTTGTTGCAGCCCGAACCGCTAACGGCGTAAGCCTCTTTCACGTTGATGCTGGGGCCGATGGACTGACAAGAACCTCGCTTGCAACGATGGACCAAACACGAAAACAATCTAAGCTTGATTTCTCTGGCACCCCCGCCACCCTTATTGGCGAAGATGGGAAAGGCTGGGACACGCTATCCACAGTTTTGGATCTTGCCGCTGTCGGACTTGCCGCTGAACAAGTCGGTGGAGCTCAAATGTGCCTAGACATGGCTGTTGAGTACGCAAAGGTACGAGTTCAATTTGGTCGCCCAATTGGCTCTTTCCAAGCAATTAAACATAAGTGCGCTGATATGTTACTTGAAGTCGAATCTGCCAAATCAGCAGCATATTATGCTGGATGGTGTGCTGCGGAAATGAATGACGAGCTTCCCTCAACAGCAAGTCTGGCAAAAGCTTATTGCTCAGAAGCTTACTTCCATGCTGCAGCTGAAAATATCCAGATCCATGGAGGTATCGGATTTACTTGGGAACACCCTGCCCACCTCTATTTCAAGAGGGCAAAGAGCTCAGAGCTTCTATTTGGGGATCCGACATACCACCGCGAGTTGCTCGCTCAGAGGATAGGTATCTAGCAGCAACTAGTAATCTCCTTACTTAAAAAAGGTTGCGTTATGTAGCCTAAGCCGTCCCGCGATAGTCTGTTAACGATGAAAGTAGCAGTCACAGGGGGGACCGGGTTTACAGGTGGCCACACCTTAAGAAAGTTAATTGATGCTGGACACGAACCAGTAGCGTTGGTCCGAAGTGTGGAAAAACTCGAACAAGTTATCGAACTGCACGGTTTGCCTTCAATTGCATATGTGACAGGCGAAGTTTCTGACACTGAAGCAGTCTCGAGGCTAATGGATGGGTGCGATGCCGCTATGCATATTGCAGCTGTCACCGGCACTCAAATCCGGAAAATCCCATCTCTCAAAACAACAAATATCGATGGGACACGAATTGTTCTTGAGGAAGCCGCAAGAAGAGAACTGGACCCAATAATCTATGTGTCTTCCCAGAGCACCCTTCATCCGCCTCTAGAAGACCATTACATGGCCAATGGGCCTCTTTCTGACAACCCCATCGGAGTTTATGCACAATCAAAAGTTGAAGGCGAACGCTACGCGCGCAAGCTGCAAGATGAAGGCTACCCGGTTGTTATAGTCTGGCCCTCAGGGATCGTAGGTCCTAATGATGTTGGAATAAGTATTGCTGCTAGCGGCATAGCTCGTCTCTTGAACGTCCCAATTCTCCCCCTTCCCAAAACAGGTGGAGTTCTGATGCATGACGTAAGGGATCTCGCTACAGTCCTCGCCTGCTGTATAGAAAAGAGCAAAGGGCCACGCCATTTCGGCGTTTTCGGGCACTTCTACAACTGGGAAGAAACCAGAACACTCCTGATGAACACCACAGGACGAAAAATAAGGTCACTCCAATTCCCAGATAACCTTTTCCTTGGAATGGGTCACATAGGAGACCTCTTCGACCTCCTTCACCTCCCATTCCCCCTTGATTATTCGACAGCGCAGTTCATGACTAGCCTACGACCTGGAGATGACCTCCATACCCGCCAAGAATTCAATATAGAGTGGCGGCCGTTAGAAGAAAGCTTCTTTGATACCCTGCAGTGGCTAGTGCAGCAAGGGCACCTAAAATCTCGGAAGGTTCCCTCGTTACTCTAGGTTCATAGACAGGGAACTTACGTATTCTCATTTTCTACTATTTCTAGAATCTTGTTGAATACATTGGGCTGCGCATCGGCAGTAACCGCCCATGAAGGAATCAACGGCAATTCCATCGGCCGGGTAAGGTATTGTTCCCCTGCCGCAGTTATGGTTTGCGCAAACATCTCAACCAATTGTTCTTCTCTATACCGATCTACGGGGAACCCATTCATCTCAGCATCATGGGTGTAGTGATCCACAAAGTCTAAAGCAGTGCGATAATACGTGGCCTTAAGAGTTCGAAATATCCCTTGAGAAAAGACTTGCCCTCGAATTGCTAGTTTCCGATAGATGGACTTTGTAATATCAGTCGCCATGCGGTGCAGCCCGTGGTCTGGGTCTTCCTCTGACACTATTTGGTGCTTGTGATCGTAGGCGTCTGCAAGGTCGACCTGACACACTCTTCCACTTGTGTAACGTCGATACACTTCGGAAAGAACCCCTATCTCCAAGCCCCAATCGAATGGAATTCTTAACCCAAGGACAACGTCAGCGTTCATGGCACACTCGCCTGCGAGCGGATATCTGAAACTATCCAGATAATTAAGGTAATCATCCTGTCCAAGAGTTTGCTGCAAAGCCCGAATCAGTGGAGTAACTAATAGTCTCGAAACCCGGCCGTTAAATCCATCGGGGTCTGTGCGGAAATAGAAACCTTTGGAAAAAACATACCCAAACGTCGGGTTCGCCACTGGGTAGATCAGTTTCGCGAGCATGTCTCTGGAGTAAGTGACGACGTCAGCATCGTGCATTCCAAGAACAGCTCCCCTCCCAGAGGCAAGAAAATATCCCATCGAGTACCAAACGTTTGCCCCTTTCCCACGCTCCACAGGTCCGAGATTCTGATCTGCTAATTCTTTCTGGAGCTCGCGCATGGCAGGCCCATCATTCCAGATAATTCGACACCGAGAATCCAACGCTTGAAATGCTTTTTTTGCTTTTATGAATTGTGCGTGATTAGCATTATCTAGACCGATAATGACTTCATCAAGGTATGTTACTTTCCTTAGTTCAGAAATAATTCTTGGAATAGCATCACCTTCGAATTCTGAGTACAAGGCGGGTATCAAAAGAGAGATTGGCCTTGTCTTCGACCAATCCAGCAGATCTGACTCAAGGTCTTCAACTGTCCGGTTTGAGAGATTATGAAATGTGGTTATGACACCATTTTGGAAAAAGTCGCCCACTATTTCCCTTTCGTTTGATGTCTAGAAGGATATGCTTTTTTTTGCTATTTCGTACATTCCTTATTCTGGTAGCAAGCCTTATAGCTCCCAGTTCACTGAGTCTCTTCCGGAGTCAGTTAAAATGTGATTCGCTACTGAAAAAGGTCTACTTCCGAAAAATCCTCTATGGGCGCTTAGCGGGGATGGGTGAGGAGATTCAATAATATGATGCCTATCTAGGTCAATTAATGCTTTTTTCTTTCTGGCAAAAGCCCCCCAGAGAATAAAAACTGTTTTCTCTTTTTTCTCATTTAGCACGCTGATCACTTGGTCTGTGAAGATTTCCCACCCCTTCCCTTGATGTGACCCCGCCTGATGAGCTCGTACTGTCAAAGTAGCGTTTAAGAGCAATACTCCTTGACGCGCCCAAGACTCTAAATTGCCATGTTTTGGAATAGCGATGCCCAAGTCGGAGTTCAGCTCCTTGTAAATATTTCTCAGAGATGGAGGTATAGGGGTTCCTTCTTTGACTGAGAAACTCAATCCATGTGCTTGACCCTCACCATGGTATGGGTCTTGGCCAAGAATCAGAATCTTCACATCCTTATATGCAGTGAGACGAAAAGCTGCGTACACCTCATCGTGCTTTGGAAAGACTTCATGGTGGTTGCGTTCTTCATATACATACTGTTGGAGCTCTTTCCAATAAGGCTTATCAAATTCTTCTTTAAGTAGAGGATTCCATTCGGTCTTCATGAAACGCAATCTAGCCCAGACCAAGCTGCTGCACATACATGGAGAGCTAGGCAGCATAATTACCGTATTTCGATTTTCTATTTGAGACCTAGTGAACCCATGGGTAGCATGCCGAAATGGATAATGATTTGAATTCGATAACAGAAGGCATGGCAATCCCGTATGGAGGGAACAAAGTTACCTTTGTCTCAACTGAGCTTGCTGAATCATTTTCCGCTGGAGACTACCTTATTGTCGTCCAAACCACAGGAGACCTTTTGCATATCCCTAGAGCTATCTGGGCGCTATCCCAAGAAGCGGTCGGAAACGCATTTACAGCTTTTTCTCATATGGGTTCGGTTACGGATGAGGCCATCACTACGTTCTATGAGTCTTTCGCTAGATATCTAGAACGAGATGATTCGTTTGGGTTAATAGCTGAAGCGAATGCTATCGATGTGCAGGAAGCGAAATCGAAAGATCGATCAACGACACGGCTGGAATTATCGGCAACGATGCGATCAAACATGATCGAAGGCCTCCGCATGTGGAGCCAAACTAGCTCAAGCCGAGGCGAATCAACTGAGACCATCAGCCACGATGGGTGGACTGTTAACCAACTCACAGCAGGACTGGGCGTTGTTGGATTTGTCTTTGAGGGCCGTCCAAATGTTTTCGCTGATGCTACAGGTGTTCTTCGGTCAGGCAATACTGTTGTTTTTCGCATAGGCTCTGATGCCCTGCAAACTGCCAACGCTATAGCCGAATATGCACTCAACCCTGCCCTAGTTGAATCTGGGTTACCTCTTGGCGCTGTTTCTCTTGTGAATAGCCCTGCGCGATCAGCTGGGTACGCAATGTTCTCTGATGAGCGCTTAGCCCTTGCCGTAGCCCGTGGCTCAGGCCCAGCTGTAGCTCAACTGGGCGCAGTAGCTCGACAAGCAGGGATCCCTGTCAGTTTGCATGGAACTGGTGGCGCATGGATCATGGCAGGTGAAAGTGCCGACCAAGATAGATTCAAAAGTGCCATCTTTCATTCCTTAGATAGGAAAGTGTGCAATACCCTAAATACTTGTTGCATCCCAAAATCCCGAGCTCATGACCTTGTCCCGGTGTTTCTCGAAGCATTAGCCCAAGCGGGCCAGAGACGAGACGCTCAAAGCAAGCTACATGTTGTTCAATCCTCTGCAGAATTCATCCCTGAAGAATGGTTTCAGGATGTATCAATTGACCGAGCTGAAGGCCCAGTTACTGAACCTCAAACCGACCTAATCGAGTACGGAGGTCTAGGCCAAGAGTGGGAATGGGAAAACTCACCGGAAGTTTCTCTCGCTATCGTCGACTCAACAGAGCATTCAATAGACCTTTTCAATGAGCACTCGCCACAGTTTGTTGCAAGTTTAATTTCAGAAGACGAAACGGAGCATTCCGACTTCTACAAGTCCGTCAACGCCCCATTCGTCGGTAATGGGTTCACCCGCTGGGTCGATGGACAATATGCCCTTGGCCGCCCTGAATTAGGCTTATCGAACTGGCAATTCGGACGTCTTTTCGGTAGGGGCGGAGTTCTTTCAGGCGATTCCGTCTTCACTATAAGAACGACTGTTGAGCAAACGGACCCAAATATCACTCGCCTTAAATAGAACCCTAAAAATTAGGTAAGAATAGTCGCTGCAGCTTGTATTGACGTCACCTCAAACTCATAATGGTCTAAGATCACAGTGTTATTCAACTTAAGAGGGAATATGAAAAACAAAGCGTTTCTTCTCGTTATCGGATTTATTTCCGTAGTCCTAGCAGCCTGTGGTGGTGGCGGAAGCTCAGGCGGCAACGATGAAGGAACTGTCGTCGGAGTCCAAGGAGGAACGAAAGTAGTTGCTGAAGACGTCATTGCCGAAGCCCAAGAACAAAGAGCCAATAACGAAGACGAAGAAAGCGAAGAACAGACGCTTTCAGTTGAAGACGTCGAAGTTGAAGAACTAAACGAAGCCCCAGCTGAAGAAGAAGCAGAGGAAGATATTGAAGTCTCAGAAGCCGAAGAGGACCCTCTGGATGGCCTTCTTAACGCTGTTGCTACCTTTCAGGGGTGTCTTGAAGATCAAGGATTCGAATTTATAGGGGCCCCCGGACAGCCGGGTCCAAATGGAGAAACCGTAGACCCAAGCGAATTCACGCCCGAATACCTTGGAGCTCTCCAAACGTGCGCTACTCAAAGCAACATTCTTGAAAGCTTCCAAAGCTTCAATGAAGCGCAAGAGAATCTAACCCCTGAACAAATCACAGCAAACAACTTTGGAATTCCAACATTTGGAGAGTGCCTAGAACGATTAGGGTGGGAAGTAGGCGAACTCGTTCCCGATTCAAGAGGAGCCCTTAGTTTTGGGGAAAATGGAACAGGATTGACACCCCCCGAAGAGAACGAAGACATTTTCCCCATAGATGACATCAACACTTGCCGCCAGGAAGCCACCGCCTACACCGAAGCAAACTACGTTCCTGAAGACGAGAGCTAGGTAATCTACATGAACTACAAAATTGGTTTAGGTGGAGCCTTCGTCGTAGCGCTGGTACTTGTAGGAACGCTAGTGTGGCCCGGGATTGACAGCGGAGACAACTCTTCCAATTCCTCAAATGATGGACCCACCTTTGTCGTGGCGCCAGTAGAGCTAAGAACACTCACTGATGAAATAACTGTTCGAGGAGAGATCCGAAGAGATCAACTCCAGCGGATAACATCTGGAGTTGATGGACGAGTCAGTACCGTGCTTGTCGAAAATGGCGACACGGTCAACGCCGGAGATGTTCTTTATGCTATAGATGGTCGAGCAGCAGTAGCAGTTGACGGAGAATTCTCATTCTTTCGAAGGCTCGATGTTGGCTCTGATGGGCCTGACGTTCTCCAACTAGAAACCATCCTCTCAAATGATGGATTCGAAGTAGGGATTGTGGACCAACTCTTCACTGAAGAAACAAGAGCAGGATTACGCGAATGGCAAATAAACCGAGAATACGGAGGAGAGACACCTGAACCGAACGAAAATATAGTTGTCTCTTTGCGCTCTAACAGTGCCGGATACACAATTGGAGCCCAAAATACAATCAGTTTTGAACTTGAACCCAGCGTCCCTAACCAGCCTGTCTCTTTCGAAAGCCACCAATCAGGAACTAGCCGTTCCTTGCTCTTTAACGGAAGCGATACCGAAGGCCCGTATGTAAACGTTTTATACCAAGAAGACAACAGGCCGAGAATCAATGTCACAGCAAACCCGATAACTGTCATTGAAGGCACCTCAGCTACGTTCACGTTCACATCAGATATCGAGATGCCGACCGATACTGTCATTGACTATGTAGTAACTGGCTCAGCAACCGCTGAAGACGACTACGATGATGGACCACTTGATGGATCATTCATTTTCCCCCAAGGGGCTCAATCATTCGACTTGGAAATCCAGACGCTAACTGACGACGAAATTGAAGCGAAGAAGAAATTGTCATCGAAGTTGGAGATGGATTTGGGATAGGCGAAAACCTGCCGTACGTACCTGGAGCGCTTCGAGAAGCAAGACTAGCGATCACGAGCCCACCTGGCGATTTCCAAACTATCCACGTTTCAGCTACGACCGTTAGAGTGAACGAAGGGTCGAGCGTTTCATTCGAATTTGAGACCGACCTTATAAGCAACGAAGACACAACAATCACATTTACAACGGGAGGGACTGCAAGATCAGGATCAGATTACTTCCCTGAGGATCTAGAGATTGACCTTCCAGCAAATGCCGAAACAGTCACAGTTACTTTTGAAACAAAGGATGACACAACCGTCGAAAACGATGAAACAATTTCCATCACAGTAACCCCTAATGCAAACGAGACTTATGCAGTTGGAAATCCTTCCTCTGCTTCAACAACCATTGAATCCAACGACCTACCCGAACTCGTGATCGAAGGCGGCGGTTCGATATCTGAAGGTTCCTCCGGAGAATTCGTTATCCGCGCCGACCAGCCAGTAGTCGAAGATACGTCAATAAATTACTCCCTAAGTGGAAGCGCAACACCTGGACGAGACTTCAATGAGCTTTCCGGAACGGTCGTAATGCCCGCCGGCCAGAGCGAAGTTCGGGTAACAATTGAAACGATCGATGACGACGTTGTCTTCCTTCCTGGGGACATGGTTGTAGCTTCATGGCCTGCCAGAATCGGGACAGTGTCAGTAGACGACGGAGAATTCATCCTCCTTGGGCAAGAAGTCCTAACCCTAACCGAACCTGACTTCACCATTACCTTGACCTTAAACCCCACTGACCGAGGAAATCTCGAAGTAGGAATGGCAGTGGAAGTAGAGATCCAAGCTAGCGACGAAGAGGCAGTTCCAGGAGTGATCCTCGAACTAGACGAAACAGCAACCGTAACTGGCGATGGGTCGGAAAGGTACGAGGGCGTAATTGAAACCTTCGATGCCCTCGACGCTGTAGATGGCGCCAGCGTCAATGTTGACGTCACTCGTGAAGAAAAAGTAGATGTAATTACCGTGCCAATTGCAGCTATTCTCCAGGATGGTCAAGGGAACGACGTTGTTCGGGTTGTACTCGTTGACGGGACTACAACCCAAGTCCAGATTGAAACAGGGTTATCTGAAGGGGCATTCGTAGAAGTAACTGAAGGGCTCACCGGAGACGAACTCGTCTTGGTGGAGACCTAATGCCTCTTGAAGCAGAGGCAAGAATAGGGGTCTCTTCTTCTACCACAGATAGACTTTTCAGCCTTACCGACGTTTACCGAATTTACGGTGAGGAACCTGTCGCTGTCCATGCGTTAGATGGAGTCTCAGTAGAAATCAATGCAGGAGACTTCATGGCCATTATCGGGCCTTCAGGATCAGGGAAATCTACCCTATTAGGCCTACTAGGCTGCTTGGATCTCCCTACAAAAGGTTCAATAAAGGTATCAGGGACAGAGGTTACTGAACTCGGTGATGCAGAGAGGTCCAAGCTCAGGGGTGATTCTATAGGCTTCGTCTTCCAACAATTTCACCTAATTCCCCACCTTACTGCACTCGGTAATGTATCAACTGCTCTTCTCTACCGGAATATGACTAAGAATGAAAGAAGGGACCGGGCGATGGCAGCCCTCACAAAGGTGGGGCTTGGAGAACGCCACGACCATCGACCTGTACAAATGTCAGGCGGAGAACAACAGAGGGTGGCGCTAGCGCGAGCCATAGTTACTGAACCACTAATGATTCTCGCTGACGAACCAACAGGAGCTCTCGACACAAAAAATGCCACTATGGTAATGGAAATTTTTCAAAACTTACGGAGTGAAGAAAAGGCGGTCGTAGTCGTAACCCACGATCTAGAGATCGCTGAACAAATGGACCGGGTCGTTTCAATGCGCGACGGGAAAATCATTGCAGACAACCTCAAACAAGAACGAACTGAATCCCTACAAGATCAATTTTGGGAATCAGGCGGCGGAACGAAGCTAGAATAATATGAGTTGGATGCGCGAACTTCTTTCAGTTGCCCTTCGCGGGTTAGCAGCTAGGAAAATGAGGACAGTCCTTATCATGCTCGGCCCTATTCTGGGAGCAGCAGGGATCGTTGCTGCAGTTGGATTGAACGAGTCAGCTAAAGGAGATGTCAGAAAAACTCTCGAGAAACTAGGAACAAATTTAATTGTTGCATCGGCCGATGGAACCTTTAGCGGCGGAGAAGCACCCACACTTCCCGAAGATGCCGTAGATCGAGCTAAGAACGTTTCTACAGTAGATCGTGTAGCAGGTATCACTGAAATAGGAAGCCTTACAGTTCTCCCATCCCAAGGAGGAAGAGATTTTTTCAGAACCATCCCAGTGCCCGTCCTAACAAGCGACCAGAACCTTCTCGAAGTTCTCGATGGGCAGATGCTCTACGGAAGGTTCATTAACGGTGCTGACGAAGCAAACGGGTTCAGATCTGTGGTTATAGGTGAGGATCTAGCGAACGATTACCAATACCTCCCTGGCGAAATCAGAACCATAGACATCAATGGGCAGATTTACGGAGTAGTTGGGATCATAGAGAACGTTGACCTTGTTCCCAAACTAGATACAGCTGTGATTATTCCTAAAGCAGCTGCAGAGGAAGATTTCGATGTTGAACCAAATCCAACGACCCTCTACGTCAGGGCAGTAGAAGGTGCCGTAGACTCTACGGCTGATGCTCTTCCTGTAGCTATCAATTTAGGTGGAGATGAGGGAGTGACCGTAGCTGTCCCCTCTGATCTACTTGAGGCCCAAGGAGCAGTGGATACGACATTAAGAAATGTCCTATTTCTTATGGGAGGTTTAGCCTTGCTAGTGGGCGGTGTCGGGATCGCAAATGTGATGTCTATTTCGGTTATACAACGTTCGGGGGAGATAGGTATCCGGCGAGCCTTAGGGCACACAAAAGGAACTATCGCTTTTCAATTCGTTTTAGAAGCGCTATTCGTTGGCGTCTTAGGGGGAATTGCAGGGGTTGTTGCAGGGGTGGGGGTCATTTACCTTGTATCAGCGGTCCTCAATTGGATTGCGACGCTTAACATTCCTCTTTTCCTTGTCGCTGGGGGCATGGCGTTGATAGTGTCTGTCGTCGCCGGTCTCTATCCTGCTTGGAAAGCAGCGAAACTCGAACCTCTTGAGACATTACGTCTAGGGTAAAATTATTACTCGTATTTTGTTCCTTCGGCCTTAAGAAGATCTACCCATCTGGATCCAGCAAAGTCAGTCAGATGACCGGGAAGATACCGGACTTTCTTTATCTCTCCGCTGAATGGGAAAGCACCATTTTCTTCAAATAGCCTCCAATTCACAGGCGACTTGCTGTCAATCCCTACATCAATGCCTTGAAATGGCGCCATAGCTAGTAACGCTAAGAGCCCTTTCCGTTCTGCAACTGGTTCATTATTGAGCCCTATCGCAATGTCCCAAGTTAGGAAATCCGGAGGCGTAACGGTTAACTGAACGACAACATTCCCAGCAGGAACTCGGCCACAATTTATTTCTGTCGTATCTCCGTATCCATTGTGGCTAAAGATAAGCTCACCTGCTTCAATTGCGAAAGAGTACCCGCCTCCTTGATCGCCATGGGCGAGAAGCGTACCCGTATCGCCTGATACGTAGTCGAGAAGGATCTCCACATCCCAATTTCGAAAATTGATTAATTGCTGCGATTTCCAGCGTTCCAACGTTGGTGTTCCCGGGTACAGGATAGTTTCCGTGACAAGTTCTGCATCCCAAGGCGGTCGCAGAGTCTCTTTTACCATATTTCCCTCGTCTAATGGAAAAACCTGATTGTCCCACGCTGCCTGCTGCCATTTTTCTTTAAGTTGTTGAAGCTTTTCAGGGTGCTTTTCAGATAAATCTCGGATTTCTGTTGGGTCATTAGCTAGATCATGAAGTTCCCAATTTTCTTGTGAAAAAGGCGTTTGCGGCTTTCGGATAGTCACCGCTGACCATCCTTGGTCATAGAACCCCCGGTGCCCGATCATCTCATAATATTGCTCGGGATGTGTCGAGGTAACTTCAGGATTATTCAGTGATTCGAAAAAACTAGATCCTGCTGCAGGTGGAAGCTCTTCACCGTCTTTTTCCATCGGGATTTCGATTCCTGCCAAGTCACAAATAGTTGGCAGAAGGTCGGTGACATGCTGATACTGTGTTCTGATTGTGTTCTGGCCACGAAGTTTTTTCGGCCATGAAATAATTAATGGAACTTGCTGGCCGCCCTGATGCGTATTGGTTTTATACAGTCTGAATGGCGTGTTTGAGGTCATTGCCCATCCCATCGGATAATGAGCTAAAACTCTTGGGCCCCCTAGAAGATCAAGGCGTTCATAGTCGGTATCAACACTCTCTAATTCTTTATGCCCTGTGAAGGATAGCAGGGTTCGAAAATACGCTGAAGTGCCTAGCTCTTGTCCTTCTCGTGACCCTCCATTATCTGACGTGAAAACGATGACCGTATTCTCCCACTCACCCATTTCTTCTAAGGCAGACCGCAGCATTAGAAAATTTTGATCAACGTTATCGACCATCGCTGCAAAGATCTCTTGGTATTTAGCGAAGAGCTCTTTTTCTTTTCTGGTTAGTTCATCCCATGCTTTTATTGCATGGTTCTCTTCATGGTTTCGCTCGGGTAGTTCTACATCAGGCGGAATGACTCCAATTTCTTTTTGCTTTTCAAACCTTGACTTCCGGACCGCATCCCATCCGGATTCATATTTGTTTCGGTATTTCTCTAAATCCTGCTGTTTAGCTTGAAGCGGAGCATGAACAGCCCCGTGCGAAAAATACATAAACCAAGGTTTATGAGGGTGGGAGCTCCTTAGCTCTCTAACCATCTTTATTGCCTTATCAGTTAAGTCATCTGTGAAATAGTACCCGTCAGGATATGAATCAATATCCAAAGCATGATTGTCTTCGCATAATCGGTGTGGGTGATGGAAATTAGTAAAGCCTCCCAGGATGCCGTAGAAGCGTTCGAACCCCTTCTGTAAAGGCCAACTGTGCTTCGGCCCGGCTTCAGAAAGTTGTGAATCTTTGCACAAGTGCCATTTCCCGACCATCAAACTCGCCCAGCCATTAGCCTGAAAGAGGTCACCCATTGTTACAGCATTCTCGCGAAGTTCCATAGCATACCCGGGAAACCCAGGGTCAAAATGTGCGACATGCCCCATTCCAGCCATATGGGAATTAAGGCCAGTTAAAAGTGATGCCCGAGTGGGTGAGCACATTGGATTGACGTGGAAGTTTGTATACCGGATTCCTTCAGCGGCAAGTGCATCGAGACCTGGTGTATCGATTTCTGAACCGAAACAGCCAAGGTCAGCGAAACCAAGGTCATCAACCAACATAACTAGTACATTTGGCGAATCAGGTGGAGCAGTTGGAGGAACGGGCCAGTCAGGTTCGGATGTCGAGAAAATTTTCCCAACCTTCCCTTTAAAACCGCTGTATGCCTTTCCCACGTTTCCCCTACCAGTTGAACCTTCGAATTCTCTAGCCTGTCCTAAAGTGACAGACTCCAAGATTAGTCCCTCGTAAGCTTCAACCCAATTAATTGAGAATAGATAAGTGAACTTGAATGAACTACCCTTCGTTTCATGAGCCAAACACCAGACCAAATTATTCGATCATTCTGCAATGCATGGTCAGCCGGAGACCTCGATGAAATCATGGAATATTTTGATGAATCAGCTGTCTATCACAACATCCCTATGGAACCACAAGAAGGTTTAGAGAATATCCGAGGATTCATAGAGGGATTTCTCACTATGGCTTCTTCAATTGAGTTCGAGATCCTTCACCAAGTAACTGAAGGGGATGTAGTCATGAACGAGCGTGTAGATACGCTTGTTATGGGAGAGAACACCATCGCTCTACCCGTTATGGGAATCTTTGAGTTAAAGAGTGGAAAAATTATAAAGTGGCGTGACTATTTTGACATGGGTCAACTAACCGGCCAGCAACAGGATTAGCTTCTAGCCAAACGTCCCGGCCTTGATCCAGTATCTTCATCAAATTCCCGAGTGGACACTCCATTGCACAATGTATTTACATAACCGACGACAGGTTGCATAAGGCGTGTTCCTCCCTTTGGTAAATCGTTGTGTGGCACTGGAGGGGAAACTTGAAGATTGTCAAGGTCGATTACATTCACATCTGCTCGCTTACCGACCTCTAATGTCCCGCGGTCATGAAATCCATATAACTCAGCGTTGAGTGCAGTTTGCTTCCTCACAATGAACTCAAGAGGGATTTTCTCTCCCTTTGCGCGATCTCTCGTCCAATAAGTCAGTTGAGTCGTCGGCATCGTGCCATCACAAATCAATGTCACATGGGCGCCAGCGTCACTTAAACCAGTTACCGTACTGGGGTGAAGAAGCATCTCCTGCAAAACATCCATTCTTGCTGGCAAATCAATAGCACTTAGAGAAGCAAATCGCCTGCCTCCATCTTCGAGAAGGAAATCATAAAGGTAATCTATAGGGTCAACATCACTGGCACTTGCTCTAGCGCCTATACATTCGCTGAGATCAGGTTCATAGTTAACTGGGTCATTTAATGGGTATAGGGCGGGGGCCGCCATGTTGAATAGTCCATAAACATTCTCCATAGAGCCGGGTGCCTCAGGAGGGATATCGGCTTCGGTCAGAATTGCTTGACGGATTTCCGGCTTGGCCATGACTTGAACTTTTTCGCTTAACGGCAAGTGGGCCACTTCACGCAGATACGTTGGTCGCCGCATAAAGGCGTGGTAGCCGCTTAAACCAGTTAGGAATCCAATGGGACGTGAAGAAACCTGAGGGTATATGTTCGCTCCTTTGTCATTAGCTTCTTCAGTAAGGCTAAGGATTTCTCTCCAAGTATCTGGGTCATAGTCAGGTGACTGAACAAGCGTGAATGTAACCGGTCTTTCGCTAGCAATTGAAACACGAACCATGAGTGCATGCTCTTCTTGTTGCGTGTACTTTTCCCCTCCCAGACTTTCCATCTTTCCAACGGTCCCAGCTGGGATCATTTGGAAAACGCCTTTTGCTGATTTTTTCATTGCTTGGGCTATGGCAAGTACTTCTTCTTCCGGCGCGAAAGTACCCGGAACAGGTTCACCCCATAATGACCGGTGGCCAATTATTCTTGAAGTACTGAAACCCACTGCTCCCGCATTAAGAGCCTCGGTAACAAGTTCC
>JAQWQL010000049.1 GCA_029244605.1 Acidimicrobiales bacterium
AAGAACTTATCAACCCAATGTCCGTAAAAGGGCAAAAAAACACGGGTTTCGTCAACGAATGTCATCCAGAGGAGGCCGGGCGATTATAAATTCGCGACGGCGGCGTGGAAGGCAAAAACTGTCAGCGTAATTGGACGTGTAACTGGTCGAGAGCGTCACAGCGCTTTGCTCAAATACGGAAAACGTTCGCATAATGGGCCACTTAGCGTTATTTTTCTTTCTGATGGAAGCAAAATCCCGTGTTTAGCCTTTTCCATCACTCGAAAAGTTGGTACAGCAGTTGTCCGAAATAAAATACGGCGGCAGTTACGAGAAGAATTCCGAAGAATCTATCGATCAAAACCAGAAATTATTCCACCAGGAAGTTATTTGATTCGGATAAAGCATGAACCATGGAAATATAAAAATCCACAAAAAATACTAGAAAAAGCCTTAAGAAACTTAGAAAACCCCAATGATCAACAGAATACATTTACCTAAAATAGGGAAAAAAACAGCAAAATTATTGATACACGGCTATCAACAAGTTTTTTCATTTAGAGAACCAACGTGCCGTTATTTTCCATCCTGTTCAGAATATGCAGACGAAGCTATTGAAAATCATGGAGTTACTAAAGGAAGCTGGATCTCTATGAAACGTCTTTTACGTTGTCATCCTTGGGGAAATTCCGGGTATGACCCAGTTCCAATAAGGAGTAAAAATGTCTAGAATGTTCAGTTTTTTAGCAGATATTTTGACTCAAATTTATAATTTTTGGCCCAGTTATGGTGGGTCAATAATCATTTTTACTTTGATATTTATGGTTATTATGACTCCGGTAACTCTCCGACAAACTAAATCCATGTTGGCAATGCAACGACTTGCGCCAGAAACAAAGAAACTCCGGCAAAAACATGGAAATGATCGAGATAAATTAAACCGAGAAATGATGGCGTTGTACCAAGCGAACAACGTAAACCCATTAGGGGGATGTCTTCCGATATTATTCCAATCCCCAGTGTTTTTAGGCTTATTTTATGTAGTTCGTGGATTGACTAGAAGGGTCGGAGATCTAGGTCTCGCTGTGGGAGACTCAGTTACACGTGGTTCAGCAGAAATAACCGTATTCGCTGACCGGACATATAACCCTGAATGGGTAGATCAAAACGCTGACCTGTATCAAGATCTTACAAACACAACAACCATGAGTTCTTTCGGCCTAGATCTTTCTCAGAGCCCATCTTCTGCCTTGGGAGAGGGATTTGTAACAGGACTTCCGTACTTATTTCTTGTACTCATTGTAGGAGTTTCTTCTTGGCTGCAACAAAAACAAATACAGGGACGCTCTTTAAATACCATGAACCCGCAGCAAGCAGCAATGATGAAAATAATTCCATTTATGTTGCCTGTTTTTTCATTTGCGTTTCCTACTGCACTCATTTTCTATTTCATAACGTCAAATGTCTTTCGAGTTGGCCAACAGATGTTTATAACTAAGAGATTTTATGGAGATAACAAAGAAGAAGGCAAAGTAGTTGTTCCAACAGCAAAAGAAATGGAAGAACGCGAAAAGGAAAATTTAAAGAATTCGAACTCGCAAAAGGGATCAGGTAATCACGGTTCACGCCGTCCGGTTGCTAACCCTCCAAAAAAACGCAAAAAAAAGCCACTACCAGCAGAAACAGCAAAAAAAGGGAAAGTGGCAGAGCGTAAAGAACCATCAGCAAGACCCCACTCTAAAAGGGTAACGCCGAAAAAAGAAACCGAACAAGACGCGCCAGGTTCACGACGTCGTAAAAAGAAAAGAAAAGAAAAATAATATGGAATGGGTAGAAGTTCGCGGTGAAGATGTTGCCGCTGCAGAAGAATTAGCATTAGACCAATTAGGAGTAGCGCGAGAAGACGCTGAGTTTGAGGTAGTCACAGCACCTGAAAATAGGTGGCTTGGATTAAAAAAGACTGAAGCTCGGGTTCGCGCGCGTGTAAAGCCGGTTGGACCAACAGCAAAAGAAAATAAATCTAGAAAAGGGAATAATCGAAAAAAGCCACAAAATAGAAAAAATCAACAGGGAAATAGTCAGAATAGTTCAAAGTCAGCACCAAAAACCCCTAAAAATCAAGAGGAAAACACACCGAATCGTCAGAAAAATAATAAGAAAGACACTAGCCAAAAAAGGAAAAAGGCGGAGAAGATGGAAGAAAGAGAACTTATGCCACTTGCTGATCAAGAACAGGCTGTGATCGTATTTTTGGATGGAATTATTAAAGGATTCGATTTGGAGGCATCTTCAAAAACCCACTTAGAGGATGAAAGAATCATTGGTTCGATTGATGGTGATGATGTAGGTCTATTAATAGGGCCAAAATCTGGTACTCTTCATGCGCTTCAAGACCTTGCACGAACCACTGTTCAACGCCATGCAGCTGGACGACGAACAAACAGGCTTTCTATAGATGTCGGAGGCTATCGTGAACGCAGGAAAGCTTCATTGGTTGAATTTACCCACAGACAAATTGAAACTGTCAATGAATCAGGAGAGTCACTAGTTCTTGAACCCATGACTTCTGCAGATCGGAAGATTATTCATGATGCAGTTGCAGAAAATGAGACTGTAACCAGCAGCAGCGAAGGTGATGAACCTAGGAGATATGTCATTATCCATCCTGCAAGTACTGAGTGAAAACATTATTTGAAACCCTAGAAAATGCCCGAAAGTATAAATTTTTAGGCCCAGCCCCTTTAGAAGAACATTTAAAAAATGGGATGGGCTTTATTGAGGTATTAAATAGACTCTCATTTGACTCTCAGGCCTCACATCGATTGATTGATCTTGGTTCAGGTGGGGGGATTCCGGCATTTGTTATAGCTGAAAAATTTCCTCATTGGAGCTATCTTTTAGTTGAACGAAAGAAAAAAAGAGCAGAATTTCTTTCCTGGGCGGCTGAGAACCCTATTTTTGGCGGAAACATTGAAGTTTTTTTTGGAGAAGCTGAAAAAGCTGCCCGCGATGAAAAATTTGAAGGGAAAGCAGATTTTGTCACAGCTCGCTCTTTCGCTCCTCCACCTAAAACTGCTGAATGCGGGTGCCGATTTTTAAAAAAAGGTGGATTTATGATTATTAGCGAACCTCCTAAAACAATGGACCGCTGGCCAAAAACGGGCCTAGTTCCCTTAGGATTTGAAAAAATAGAAACAAAACAACCGGATTTTGGGACTTTTCAAGCATTGGAACTTCGTAACTTTCCTGACCAACGGTACCCCCGGCGTCCTGGAGCTATCAACAAAAAACCTCTCTGGTAGGAGTGTTTCACGTGAAACACTCGCTTTGTGTTTAAATGTTTCACGTGAAACACCTTGTTGAGATGTTGGGGGTTGACAAAGCGTTGTAATGTAAACACAGGAGTAGGGGTTTAAAGCAAGGAGTAAATGTGGATCAAAAGCAATCAGGCGATTTAGAGGATCTTTTTCCCTTTCAGCCTCATCCTGCTTCAACCAATGAACTTCCAAGAATTATTGCCATAGCTAATCAGAAGGGAGGAGTAGGAAAAACTACTACAACAGTAAACCTTGCAGCATGTATTGCCGAGCTGAATTATCGAGTTTTAGTTGTTGATTTTGACCCCCAGGCGAATGCTACTTCAGCGCTTGGGATTGACCCTCGGTCGGTTGATACCTCTATGTATGATGTCATTCTTAATGGTGTAACTATGACGGATTGTGTTTTGCATACACAGTGGGATTCTCTTGCAGTTGCTCCTTCGAATCTTGATTTAGCAGGTGCTGAAATCGAGCTAGTTTCTGCATTTAATAGAGAACGTTTGTTAGCTGGAGCGATCTCTTCAGTTGTTTCAGAATACGACTTTGTTCTGATTGATTGCCCTCCTTCTATAGGGCTTTTAACCGTTAATGCGCTAACTGCTGCCAATGAAGTTCTTGTCCCTATTCAATGTGAATATCTTGCCTTAGAAGGGCTCGGACAACTATTAAGCAATGTTGAACGTGTCAAAACCCATTTGAATCAAGAACTTTATATTTCTACCATTGCATTAGTAATGTTTGATGCAAGAACAAAACTTGCTGGTCAAGTAGTTGAAGAAATCCGTTCCCATTTTGGAGAGAGAGTTTGTCAGCAAACTGTGCCAAGGTCAGTTCGGCTTTCTGAGGCTCCTTCTTATGGGCAGCCGATTATTTATTATGATGCTTCTTCTCGAGGAGCTATTGCTTATCGATCGCTTGCAAAGGAGATTACTGGTGCGTGAAAAAAAGGGCTTAGGTAAGGGGTTAGGAGCGCTCATTCCATCTGAAGGTGGTAATGAGACAGCGGGTATCCGTTTGGGAGGCCCTGGGTATAGAGAGTTACCTATAGGGGCTATAAAAGTGAACCCTTACCAACCTAGAGATATTTTCGATGAAGAAATGCTTTCGAATTTAACAGCTTCAGTACGTGAAGTAGGGGTTTTACAGCCGATTCTTGTGCGTTCTAAGGATTCAGACACTTATGAACTTATTGCAGGGGAGAGGCGTTGGAGAGCAGCTAAGAGAGCAGGATTGGAGAAGATCCCTGCCATTATTCGTGACGTAGAAGACCTAACTTCGCTAGAACATGCTCTTGTTGAGAATTTACATAGGCAGGATTTAGGGCCATTGGAAGAAGCAGCGGCTTTTCAGCAACTTATAGATGATTTTGGATTAAACCAGGAAGCAGTTGGTCAACGAGTAGGGAAGAGCCGTTCTTCAATTTCTAACTCACTTAGATTACTTCATCTTCCTTCTTCAGTTCAAAGCTATTTACTATCTGGAGAGATTTCAGCAGGGCACGCTAGAGCTTTATTGGCTTTAACTTCACGTCAAGATCAAGACCAGTTAGCGCAACGTATTGTAAAAAAGGGATTATCGGTTCGTGATGTTGAAAAAATAGTTCGTGAAGGTATACCAGTTCAGAAAAACAAGAAATCAGCCCGCCCAAAATCAGCTGCTGCGCTGGAGGTAGAACAGCAGTTGTCTAACCATCTGAATACAGTTGTAAATGTTTCAATCTCTGGAAAGCGCGGGAAAATCATCATAGAGTTTGCTGATATGGATGATTTAGGTCGAATCCTTACTTCTATCAAAGAGGGATGAGCTTTCCTTGAATTTCCTCAATAGACAAGGATAAAACCCTTAACCCTAAAGTGATGCTTTAGGGCTCTGACTTTTTCAGAGGTTTTTATCCCCAACTTGGGGAAAACCCTGTGACTTCATTCTAAAAAGTATAGTTTGAGCAGGGGAAATACAATTTTAATGGATTTAAGCCTTTTATCCCTTTTTGATGCTTAATCAGAAGTTTTATCATGAATAAGCGGTTCAGTGAGCCAAGATACGATAGCTTCTGCAGCTGCAATCGCTAAATTCGGGCCAAAGGCAACTAAGTCACTAGTTGGGCCAATACAAAGAACTATTGCAGGCATCCGCGTTTCTCTAAGAATCTGAATTGCTCTTCCATGTTTTTCAAGTGATGATCCAAGGATCGGGAGAAAGCGCTCATAAAGACTATCGGCTAGAGATACTCCTCCTGGAGATATATACCTTTGATTGGAAAAGTAAGAGATAGACCGTTGATGGATTGAAGAGCTAGTAATCCCAAGGTATAAATCTACGTTGAGGGCGTTAGATAATAGCGCGTGTTGCCGGTCATCGTAATGAGATATAGTTTCTACTCTTAAATTTTTGTTGTTAAGTTCCCTAGAAAATTCATTAATGATAGAACCTAATCCCCCAGCTTCACCAAGAATTATTTTTCGGTTATCAAGATTGGGATTTCTTGTTAATAACGATTCGTGTTCTCGAACTGCAGCAACAGGTTGTCCTGGACCTACATGTCCAAGACGGTTAAGCATATGAAGACTGTCAGGACCGAAAATTGCATCTACTGGTATTCCAGCATTTCTTTGAAAATCTCGAACAGCTTTTTCTGTGTTTTCACCGAAGATGCCATCTACTCGACCAGAATCAAATCCAATAGTTCCTAATCTTTTTTGTAGTTCTGCAACGTCATCTCCGCGAATCATAGGGTTTTGAAGGTAAAGGAGTCGGTCTCCGATTTCATATCCTGCTTCAACTAGTGCGTACCAAGTATTGATATCGCATACTCCAGTGGTTTCAAGGTGGCGGCTTTCTTGGAAAGAACGTAGAGATGAGGCAGTTTCTTCAGTAAAAGAAGAATTTTCTACAGAGGCAGGAAAATTTGCTGCTGCCAAAAGACGATGTAAGTCGTCCACTATCTTTCCACTGTCCCCAAGTCCAAGCGGTAACTGTTCGCTAGGAAAACTATTCATTTTTCCGGTATATCACGAAGAAGAATAGAAAGGAAAATAGAATTCTTTATGAGCCTTACAGGTACTCTTCAAGATCTTCAAGAAGAGCAGCTTTTCCTTTTGCTCCTACAATGCGTTTTGTAGGAACTCCGTTATCGAAAACAATTAAAGTAGGAATGCTCATAACTTCAAATCGAGTCGCGATTTCATTTGCTTCATCCACATTCAGCTTGGCAATCTGAATCTTTTCTCCCTGTTCAGAGGCTATTTCTTCAAGGATCGGAGCAATCATTTTACAGGGGCCACACCATTCAGCCCAAAAGTCTACAAGAACCGGATTCTCGCTTCCTCCGATCACTTCGTCGAAGGTTGCACTTGAAAGTGTTGTGATGGTTTCGGACATACAATTTCTCCTAGGTTGCTTTATGGATAAATGTTTCTATTAGTTTTTCCACGGTAGCCTCCAAAATAGGTTGAAGGTTGAACGGTTGAAAACTACAAGAGAGGTTTTTTCAATTAGCTTGTTCTTCTAGCCAGCGTTCAGCATCAATTGCTGCCATACACCCAGACCCTGCTGCGGTGATTGCTTGGCGGTAGGTAAAATCTTGTACGTCGCCACATGCAAAAACTCCAGGGACATTAGTTAAAGATGAATCAGATTGAGTGGCTATATATCCATTGTCCAGTAAGTCTAGTTTGTTGATAAAAATACCAGTATTAGGTTTATGCCCTATGGCTATAAATAGTCCGGAAAGGTCCATGTTTTTTTCTTCTCCCGAATTCACATCCCGAACGGTTATTCCTTCAAGTTTTGAGTCACCTATATATTGCGTTACTTCGTGGCTCCATAAAAAATCGATTTTTGGATTTGAGAATGCACGTTCTTGCATAATTTTTGATGCTCTAAGTTCTTCTCGGCGATGAATAATAGTTACCTTGCTTGCGAACCGAGAGAGGAAAGTAGCTTCTTCCATAGCGGAATCTCCTCCACCTACCACAGCTATTTCCTGATCGCGAAAAAAGAAGCCATCGCAGGTTGCACATGTTGAAAGTCCATGCCCTACTAATTCAAATTCATTAGGGAGCTCTAACATTACTGACCGAGCGCCAGTCGAGACTATGACTGCATCAGCTGAATAACTTGCATCTTCGGTATTTGCGTCGCCAATCCAAACTTGAAATGGAGAAGAGGAGAAGTCAACGCGAGTCACTTTTTGTGTTAAAAAATCCGCGCCAAATCTTTCTGCTTGGGATCGAAAGTTCTGCATTAAGTCTGGCCCCATAATTCCTTCAGGAAAACCTGGATAATTTTCTACTTCGGTAGTTAACATCAGTTGTCCACCCGGCTGATCGCTAGTCGATGACGGCTCACCTTCTATTACAAGGGGGGACAAGTTGGCTCTAGCGGTATAAATAGCTGCAGTGAGTCCAGCTGGACCAGATCCGATAATTATTACTTGTCTGTGTTCAGACATATTTCTCCATCACTTTGATCTCTTTTTTTTGGGTTGAGCAGCTCTTTTGGGGCGTTTACGCCAGAAAAAGTACCCAATTAGTAACCATAGAACACCAGTAATCAGATACACAATCCATACAGCGGAGCTTCTGTCTGAAACAATCCAAGCATCAAAAATTTCTATGAGGCCACGGCTAGTACCAATAATAAAAAAAGGAATACTTAAAAGAACAAGGAAGATAGCCGTTAGACCGTAGACAACTGTCCGACTAATTTTGATAGCTGGTCCTGTAGTTTTGTCTCTAACATCATCAACCCTTGATACGATTTGGTCCGTTATTTGTTTCGGCCACGTATCTTCTGAATCACTATCTGTTTGATTATGTGATTTTTGTTCAGGAACTGGGATTTCAGTCATGTTCGGGAGGTTATCGCGAGACGAGTCAAAGAGCGACTCTTTTTCCTAAACGATTTAATCAGAAGGGGTTCTTTCAAGAAGAGAGTCTTCAAAGACGAGAGAACAAGATGAGTTTATTTGATAGATGGAGACAACTGGTTCAGTTTCTAATTCAAGATTTTCAGAAATTAACAGTAATGAAGGAACTTCATTGAGTATTACTCTTTGTAGGTGGAGGGGAACGTGTTGGCTAGTTTCTAAAAAGTTAGTGTTATTTAAACATGTTTCAAAGTCAGCGTTTGAGGTAAAGAAGTTCCCTATCGAATTTGCTGATAAAGGAATAGAAAAAATTTCTGGCTCCACCTGCCATAGGTTGTTAGTTGTTTCAAATAAGTTATCTAATGCTTCACTTCCTTCAAAAACCCCAGGCATAATGTCTTCTCTAGAAATGTCCGCACTTTCAATTTGAGGACTTTCTGTCTCTGTCTCTGTCTCTGTCTCTGTCTCTGTCTCTATCTCTCCTTCTGTCTCTGTCTCTATCTCTGTCTCTTCTATCGTCCTTTCCTCTTCTTCGGAAGAGGCAACTCCAGATTCAGTATCTAAAGTATTTTCATCTGGGCCCATATCAGATTGAGGCTCAGAGTTTTTCGTAGTTGGTGCATCCAGAGGGGACTCAGCAACCACTTCAGGTTCTTCGGCTGATTCAGGAACTATGGATGCTTGCGGCTCTGTTTCATTTTCGCTTTCAACTTCATCAGAACTCTTTAATAAACTTGAACTCTCCGTAAAGCCCGTAGCTAAAATTTCACTATTATCGGATTCATTGTCTTGGGAATTTAATACTGGGATCAGGATAAACGCAAGAGCAGCAGCAGCCACTGCGACAAGAGCTCCCCGTTGAGTTACTTTTCGACGCCTTAGAGGAACAACCTTTGTATTTTTCGGAAGCAAGGAAAGAGCTTTATTTATATGTTTTTCTTGAAGTACAGGATCTATGGGAACCATCGATGATGTTGACTCCGTTATTTCTTTGAGTTTTTCTACTTCTGAAAGTAATAATGGATTGTTTTCAATGAAGGCGCGCTCTTCCTCTGTCACTTCACCATCCAGATAAGCGCTAATTAACTCAAAATGTTCAAAGGAGTCAGATAAATTATTCATGTTCTAAACCTTTGACGTTTTGTTCTTCATTCTGGTTCCCAAAAATTTCAACTTTTAATCTCTCTCTTGCTCTTGCTATTCGAGATTTTACTGTCCCTTCAGGTAAGGATAAGACATTGGCTACTTCCTTATAACTCATACCAGTTTGATCTCTTAAAATTAGTGGAATTCTAAATTCATCTGGAAGAGAATGTAATGCCTCTTCGATTAGCAGACGGTCAGATATTTGATCTTCCATTGAACGTCTGGATCTTTCAGGTGGATAGTTGGACTCGGTAGCTTCTGAAAAACTCAATCGTGGACGACGATTCCGTTTTCGGATCAGGTCTAGACACGCATTTGTGGCAATTCTATATGCCCATGTAGAGAATTTAGAGTCTCCTTTAAATGAAGAGATCTTTCTTACTATGGAAAGTAAAGCTTCTTGTGTCGCATCATCGGCATCTGAGTCATTTCCCGCCAATTTTCGACAAATCGAATAAATCCTCCCATAGTTTTCTCGTAGCAATGCATCAAGAGCATCAGGGTCTCCCCTCTGTGCTAGTTCTACTAAATGGGACTCGTCGGATTTTTCGATAGTAAAACTTTACAGCTTTGAACTACAAGAAGAAGAAAACTGCAAATACTTTCGTATTTCTTCTTCCCGTTGAGGTAGGAGCACCAGAATACGCGCCCAAGTGACATTCATTTGTCCGAAAAGGCTCAAAATGGTCCAAAATGGGGTTTTTGATCATCCTTTTACGCGCGTTCTAAAAGGGTTTTCAGCCGATTTCAGATTTTTTTACACTTTTTTTCAAAAAAGGCCAAAAAGAGCCCAAAACACCGTTTTTCGAGCACGCCAATAATTCTTCTAGTAGGTTCGTTCCTATAAAACCATTCAAGGTGGAAAGGGGGGCCTTTAATGATGCATCATTATGTGCATACACCACCTTAACTATGCAGATGTAACTGCGTAATGTAAGGCGCCGGCTACGTACTTGCGGGGGCAGGGTTTACTGAAGTTCCTCCTTCTCCAACTGTTCGTGTCGGCGTCCTTTCACGTTGTGTCACCTTGGTGTGTCATAGTTAGATCACTGCCGGTTTCATGGTTTGTCCGGCACCTGTAAACAGGGAACCCGATCACATTACTGAGTTCTAAATCCTCGTAGTGTGGTCGGGTTTTCTTCTTCCCTCTTTTATATCTCTAGGGGTGTAAGAAAAGAGCCCGTTAGTTGTCTACCTAGCACAAACAAACAGCCTAGGAGGCAAACATGAAAACACGAACAAAGATCACAGTAACCCTCGCGGTAGGAATAGGCCTACTCGCTGGCTCCATGGGAGTCGCTTCAGCAAGCCCACACTATTCCGACTGGAACGGCAAGACCAGCTTCAAAGCACCTGTTAGTTCCTACTCACATAATCTCGAGTGGGATCTCAAAGCATCTGAAATTGGAGTACCTCCTGAGCCTAAATTCAACCCTGAGGACACCGACGAAAAAGAGGATAGGTCTGGACTCCATGACAGCGTTCACTGCCTACGAAGTATAAAAGGTAAATTTCGAGAGTGTTCAGCTCTATAAAGCGAAATGACCCCCAGTCGAAACCGGGGGCCACTTCCATGGGAGCACCAAACAGGTGCGAACTATTAAGACCAGATACCGTCGAGCACGTCGTCGAGGTTCAGGGTTTCAGAACCATCAAAGTTCGGGTCAAAGGAATCGTCTTCCATCATGTCCAAGTAGGACTTGTTGACGTCGATACCTGACACGCCGTATTTCTCAGCTGAGGTATCAAGAATCTCATTCATGGTGTCACCTTTACCATCAATGTAGAAGGAGCGGAAACGGGTGTATCCGCCGGACGGTATGGCGTAGATGGCTCGGCCTTCACCAGCGGTAAGAACTTCAGAAGCGATAGGGTCACCGTCAAGGACGTTGGTTGAGGCTTGTCGAGGGAGTCTCAGGGCGATGATTCGACACTGACGTCGAGCTTCGGTAGGAACGGTGGAGTCTTTGATGTCTTGGCCCATCATCATAAGGACGATGCCGAACTTACGGGTATAGGCTGCGATCTTGTTTAGCATTTGTCGGTTCTCGTTCGCTATGGCTCGTTGTTCCTTAGACGCTCCGGAACCTGCGTCACGGGCGATAATGTGAACCTCGTCCATAAGTACGAAGAATACAGGTAGCGGTTCGAAGCCCTTTACAGCTTTGAACTACAAGAAGAAGGAAGAGATGCTTAACTAATTCGTATTTCTGAAATTTCCAACTTTAAAGATGGTGGAGCATCTCCGAGGTCAGTTATCCATAAGAGAATCATTTGACCGCTATTTCCTGATAAATCAACATCTGCAGTCCCTGAACTCGCTTCAATTATGCCAACTGGATTACCCCATGCTTCAAGGGAAGCGCCGATGGTTTCAGAAACATAAATTTCTCCAGACCACCCCAGTGCAGCGGTTTCAATTTCTATGCTACGGAGAGTAATAGATTTCTCTAATTGAACAATGACGCCAACCCCAGGTTTCAGAAAACCAAGAGACCTATGACCATAAGTTTCTGTTTTCCATGCAGTTGACGAGTCCTCATCAAACAAGTTTGCCAATAACTCAGGATGTTCAACTCCATCACCTAACGGATCAAAATCTTCCGCTGCTACGATCGGTGTTTCTTCAAAGATCGGCGATGTCGATACCTCTCCGACGGTTGGAACTGCACCTTCTTCTACCGAACCCTCTTCATTCTCCGTTGTTTCTTCACCTGAGGAACTTTCTTCAGCTACAACAGTTGTTTCTTTGCGTTCTTCATTTACCGCTGAGCTAGTAGAAGAGTCATTGCCAAATAGGTCATTATCTAAACCAGCTGCATAAATAATTCCAAAGATAAAAGTTAAGACAGTTCCTATTGCCAACAAAGCTGCAACTATTTGATTAAAGTCTCTCTGCTTTGTTCTCGGATTAAAGTCCATGTTTTTATTTCTAGCATTTTCTTGAGGTATTACGGGGTTCATTGCTGAACGAAAAGCAATAGGGTTGCTAAACCGATTACTAGGTTGGCCATCAATTGCTTTAAGAAGTGCTTCTAAAAAATTGTTTGGAAATCCCTGTAATGCCTGTTCAAGAGTATTTTCAAGAGAGGTAGATGGCGTTTGTTTTACTTGCTCGGGGCTTATTCCTGTCAGAAGTTCTAAGGCAATAAGTCCGAGTGCGTATATGTCGCTTTGCTCATTTGGAGCCTCTCCATCGAGTTGCTCTGGAGATAAGTATCGGCTGGGACTTTCACTATATTCAGTATTTGTTTCTTGAAGCATTTTCCCAGCAGTTGCTAAACCAAACCCAGAAACTTTTACTTGTTGTTCCGAACATAGAAAAATATTCTCCGGATTTAAATCTCCATGGATAATTCCCTGCTGGTGTGCATGTTGTAAAGAATCTACGACCTGTGAAAGAATGTTTAGTGTCTTTGTTGGCGACATAGTTCCTACTTCATCGAGGTATGCCCTCAATGGCATGCCTTCAATTAATTCCATAACTATTGCTTCCATTTCTTCGTCACCAGTTGTGTCATAGATCATGACAATTGAAGGATGGTTCAATTGGGCTGTTGTTCGCGCGCGCGTTCTAAATTCCCGTATAAAAGCTGATTCATAGATTAGATGAGGATGCGTTAACTTTATTGCTACTTTTCTTGTTAAAACAAGATCATCAGCTTCCCAAACCTGGGTTATCTTACCAAGAAAAATTGGGGTCTTAAGTACATAACGTCCTGATAATTTTCTTCCTGTCAGAATAGGGGTATTGGGAGGGAGTGTGTTATCAGACATAGATTCTCAAAGGCGTAATTGTCCTTTGGTTTATCTTAAATTATTTCACAAGAAAGGTCAGGCCAAGGACTCGGGGTCCTCCATGTGTGCCGATTACCGCACCAAGCTGATTTATTCGGATTTGTTCAAGTGGGATAATATCTCCTAGAGAATCATAAAAATCTTGGACGTCCGGAGCATCACCATGGATAATTATCACTTCCTCAACCTCACCAGCTTTAGAAAGTTCATCTCTTAACCATTGACAAGCTTTTTTACGCGTTCGTTGTCTTCCAGCTTCAACTACCTCGCCAGAACTCAAATCAAGGCAAGGTTTAATCTTTACCAGGGTTCCTAACATGGCTGCAGCGCCACCTATGCGTCCACCTTTTTTTAAGTTATCTAACGTATCGAGTGTGGCAATGATACGAGTACGAGATCGGAGGTCTTCTACCAAACTTGTAATCTCTTGAAGTGAAGCCCCATTCTTAGCTGCTTCTGCTGCTTTACGAATAATTGTTCCTAAGCCTCCAGTGATCGACATGGAATCAACACAAGTTACATCTATAAGATCTTTCACTCCCTCTGCGGCAAGTTGAGCCGCTTGCCCAGTTGCCGACAGAGCAATAGAAAGGTTTATACAGACCACTCCAGATGCTCCCTCTTCATGGCACTTACGAAAGGCATTCTCAAAAGCACCAGGGGATGGGGCAGCTGTTGCAGGTAGGAGATGGTTCGCTTCCATTTTCTGATAGAACTCGGTAACAGAGATATCTGCAAGATCAGTAAACTCTTCTTCCCCGAAACGTATTGACAAGGGAACAATCTTGATATCTAGTTCAGCAGCTTCATCCAAAGAAATATCACAAGCGCTATCAGTAACAATCCGAACAGGCATAAACCCTCCAAATATTCAAATGCTGAGGTTAGTGCCTATATCTAAAACTTCCTATAATTGAGAGCATTTTTCTTAAAAAAAGCTCTTAAGCAGGGTATATATAAACTAGAAGTATCTCCTAGAGGACTTTTTCTGAGTATCAGCTAAAAGGAAATCACCTATATATGATTGGCAAATTTTGAGCACTGGTCGCCAGGGAAACAATACAGAAGTACTGTTTTGATGTGTCAGTTCTTTTTTTAACCAATGATCTTTGTCTAGACCATCATCCAGGCAGACAACATCCAGAACGGCCAGAACGTCTAGCAGCAGTCCAAGAAGGAGCTAACTTAAGCGATTTAGGAAGCTCACTTGTCCAAAAAGAAGCCGAATCGATTAATCGCAAAGAAATTCTAAAAGTGCATGAGAACACCTATATAGAAGAACTAGAGAAAGTTGACGCAAAAGGAGGTGGACGTATTGACCCAGATACAAAAATGAGCGCAAATTCTTGGAAAGCTGCTCAAATTTCTGCCGGAGCTGGAGTGCAAGCGATCCATGAACTTTCACAGAATTTCTATCAAGCAGCATTTTGTGCTGTGCGCCCTCCAGGCCACCATGCAACAGCTAATCAATCAATGGGGTTTTGTTTTCTCAATAATGCTGCAATTGCAGCCCGACATCTTGTAACCACCGGTCAGAAAGTCTTATTAGTTGACTATGACGCCCATCATGGAAATGGAACCCAAGATATTTTTTATAACGACCCAGATGTTTTTTTCGTTTCTTTCCATCAATGGCCTCTATATCCAGGGTCAGGCAGAACTGAAGAGACAGGAACTGGATTAGGGAAGGGAACTACAATAAACGTGCCCTTGCCTGCACGAACAACTGGAGATCATTATCTGAAGGCATGGGAAGAAATAATCCAACCAAAGATAGAGACATTTAATCCTTCATGGGTAATTGTCTCTGCAGGATTTGATTCACATCGAAACGATCCAGTTGCCAGTTTGGGGTTAACTTCAGGAGATTATGCAGATTTAACAGCGAAGATAATTCAAGTGGTTCCTGCTGGAAGGCGCCTAGTATTTCTTGAAGGAGGATATGACCTTGAAGCACTAAAGCTATCGACTGCAGCCGTACTGAGAACACTTGCAGGAGACCCAATGCATCCTGAAAAATCGACACAAAATGGCCCAGGTATGGAAGCAGTTGAATCAATCGCTCAATTTCATGCTATGAATCCATGACTACACAAAAAATTTCACCGCTTCTTGACGAGGTTAGAGAATTAACCGATCAGTTCATCAATGCCGATCGGACCCTTTACCTAGTTGGAGGAATAGTCCGAGATCTTTTCGCAAATGAAAAGGTTACTTCTAAGATGGATCTTGATTTCACGACTGATGCTTTGCCTGATGAGATAAAAAAAATTGTTGCGCCTGTAGCTGATAATTTATGGCTGTCTGGAGAAAAATTTGGGACCATCGGCATTCAACACAATGGACGGATATATGAAATAACGACCCATCGGGCTGAAAGTTATGACATTGACTCCAGAAAACCTCAAGTTTCTTACTCAAAAGACATCAAAGAAGACCTATCTCGACGAGATTTCACTATCAATGCAATGGCTATTTCACTTCCAGACGGGACCTTGATTGATCCCTTTAATGGACAGCATGACCTTAAAGAAGGTTTACTTCGTACCCCTTTGACACCTCAAGAATCCTTTTCTGACGATCCTTTACGCATGATGAGGGCAGCTCGGTTTATGGCAGGATACAACCTTATTCCTGCCCCTGAATTAATAAACGCAATGCACGACCTTGCCGAACGCTTTAACATCGTATCCGCTGAAAGGATCCTCGGTGAATTAGACAAACTTCTTCAAGTTCAATTCCCAGAAAAGGGATTTCTTCTGCTTCACGATACGGGAATTCTTCGTCTCTTTCTTCCAGAAATTTCATCTAAACGATTCCAATACCTTTCAGAAATCACTACAGATGCAACCCTTCGAATGGCTGCTCTATTAGCTGAAACGGCACCATCCGAATCTAAGAAACGCTTACGAGAACTCCGGTATTCGAAGGAACGTAGCTCAGCTATCCAACAAATTATTGATGGAGCAATCACTATTTTTCAGGACCCAAGCAGCGACTCCAATTACCGCAGGTGGTATCACCAGATAGGGGAATATCGTGAACAAAGCTTTCAAATTGCTATAACGCTAAATGAAGAAGCTCACCAAATCTGGGCGAAAATGGAGGAAACCCGAACACAACTAGGTTCAGAACTAGATGATTTTTCTCTTCCAATTACTGGCGATGAAATCATTAAGCTTCTTCAAGTAGAAGAAGGCCCAATCGTAGGTGAAGCTCTCCAGTACCTTCAGCATCAGCGTTTTGAGTACGGCCAAATTTCAAATTCAGAAGCTCAGAAAATGCTTCAAGATTGGTGGGCCGCTAAATCAAATCAACCTTCCGACGTTGATTAGGAGTGAAGTCGGAGAGATTTGTCTATTGGTAATAACAGTTCTGTAATTGCCTACTAGTGTTACGCCATGGGGTTTATTCCGTCACAGCTTGTAGAAACAAAGCAGACAGGAAATATTAGTTATCTCCTTGAACGTAACCGTGTCCTTCGTCAATACGAACGCGGGGAACTCTCTCGCAGTGATATTTGTGATGCACATTCAGAACTTATTCGCGCTGCTCGCCACTATTCAGAAAAAACCGCGGACCTATGTCCAATTTGTGAAAAGGAATCACTTCGTATCGTTTCATATGTTTTTGGCCCCCGCTTACCTTCTCATGGGAGATGTGTAAATTCTGCCGGTGACCTTGACCGAATACGGAGAAGAAAGGGAACATTTACTTGCTACATGGTAGAAGTATGCGCCCAGTGTTCATGGAATCACCTACTGCGCTCATACACGCTCTAGCTCTTCTATCGTTTGCAGCATGTGCCTCGAGGGGCTTATTTGCGCTACGTTGAGCATAAATAGATGGTTTGGAGGATCATATGCCGATGTCACTTGTCCGGTTTAACCTTATTGACCCTTCCCTTGATGCCACTGCTCTATCTGCCCGATATAAGGCAATGCTGGAAATGGCGGCCTTTGCTGACGTTCACGGGTTTTTCATGGCAACATTCGAAGAACATCATGGAGCTGAAAACGCTTGGAGCCCGACGCCTCTTTTAAATGCTGGAGCAGTTCTTTCTCGAACTACGAATTTAGCTGCATCTGTATCGGCGCTACTGCTACCTTTACATGACCCGATTCGTGTCGCTGAAGACATTGCCGTGATTGATCTCATGAGCGGTGGTCGTCTTACTGTCATCCTTGGACTTGGATACCGACCCAGCGAATACCAATTATTAGGAAAAGAATGGGACCGCCGGGGAAAGATCATGGATGAATCTATAGAAGTTCTTCTTCAAGCTTGGTCTGGGGAACCATTTGAATACAACGGTGGAACACACCAGATTCAGCCAACACCCGTAACGAAACCGCACCCGTTCATTATGATTGGAGGCACTAGCAAAGTCGCGGCAAGACGTGCTGCACGCTTCGGCCTTCCTCTTTCCCCTGCAGCAAACCTCCCCGAACTTGAGGCCTACTATTACGAACAATGTGAAAAACACGGTACGCAAGGTTTTTGCGCTATGCCAGATGATGAAACCAAGATGACATTGGTGGCTGAAGATCCGGATAAGGCTTGGGCAGAACTTGGACACTATTTTCTTAATGAAGCGGCAATGTATTCAAGATGGCAAACCTCGGATATCTCTTCAGCAGTCCATTCACATGCAACAACACCCGATGAACTCCGGACCGAAGGAATTTATCAAATAATTACTCCTAGCGAAGCAGCAGCTCTGGATCGGATAATTCACCATCCCTTATGTGGAGGGATGCCGATTGATGCGGCATGGGAAAGTCTTCAGCTCTACGCAGATGCAATTTCCTAAAACTGAATTTTAAACAATGGTCGAACTTGTCCTGATTCGAACGAGGTTTTGCCTTGATGAAAATAATCTATGTTTGCATGGTGGCTAAATCCTAACTTCGGCCTGAATCTGTGATGTAGGTAATTCGGCCGGAATCCGTGTAGGTAACTTTGGCTTCTTCGACGCTAGTGACTGGTGCTTTGAAGCCGCTACTGCCACCCCAGTCGGTGTAGTGTGGCCTTGCTGATGCGACTCCCATGGAGCCAGCGAGCAGGCCTATTCCTATTGCGAGGGTAACGGTGATCCTTGTTCGTGTTTTCATTTTCGCCTCCTAGGCTTTGATGTTTGTGCTAGGTAGACAAGAAACAGGCGCTTTCCTTACACCCCTTCAGAATTTTCTTGATCACTGGGGCTTTGCACGTCCGTGTTTGCCAGTTTGGACTTCGATTTACGGATCTCTTTACAATCGGTATTTAGAAGCAGTTGAATACGATATCTAAAGCCCTGTTCAAAGGCCTTTTTTCGCTTCCATGCCCATATTTCTATAAAAGCCCTACACTATGAGCAGTACTCACGGCACCTAATCTTCGCTTGAAGGGACGAGAACAATGGCAACGAATTGGACTGCACCATCAATCTCATCTCACAAAGTTCGAGATGGAAACTCTCCTCTTGTCATGCTGACCGCTTATGATGCTCCTAGCGCGACTATGGCTGTTGAAGCCGGAGCAGACATCATTCTTGTAGGTGACTCTCTAGGGATGGTCGTTCTTGGCTATGAAGACACTCTTAAGGTCACTATTGAAGACATGGCCCATCACACTGCTGCGGTGGCTAGAGCTCAGCCAAACGCATTTGTAATCGCTGACCTCCCATGGCTTAGTTACCACATCTCTCCTGAAGAAACGGTCAAAAATGCTGCTCAACTCATTCGCGCTGGAGCTCAGGCAGTGAAACTTGAAGGCGGATACGACCGCATTCCCATGATCGAAGCAATATGTAAAGCAGAAATCCCAGTTATGGGACATTTAGGATTAACGCCGCAATCTATTCTTTCGCTGGGAGGGTACAAAATCCAAGGAAAAACAACAAATGCGGCCTTAACAATATCAAATGAAGCAAAAGCGATCACCCATGCAGGATGTTTTGGAATCGTTCTTGAATGCGTTCCGTCACTAGTAGGGAAACTCATCACCGAGTCCTTGAATGTCCCTACTATCGGCATCGGAGCAGGACCTGACTGCGATGGTCAAGTTCTAGTATTCCACGACCTTTTGGGGATCAATCATGACCTTCAACCCAAATTCGTCCGAAGATACGCAAACCTTAAAGAAACCTCAATTGAGGCATTGAGCGACTTCGCCAAAGATGTCCGCGATGGGAATTTCCCAAGCCAAGAAGAGAGCTACCAGTTATCCGAAGACGAGATAGAAACTCTCGGACTATATGGGAGACCCGACCCCCTTAAGGATGATCCTTTAGGTAGCTGGTAGGTCGGTATTTAGCGTTCAATCCACTACCCTGATGGTAACCAATTTAACCTGCCCCCAGGTACCACGTGGGGGCCCCGTTTACGGGTCCAGAGGAGGTACATAGTCACTGTGACTACGCGAGCTTACGAAATTATGATTATTGTCGATGGCGAAGAAGAAGACGCCAAAGTTGATGAAGTTGTCCAAGGTGTCGATACTTGGATCCAAGAACAAAATGGGCAAGTCGCTTCAACCGACAAGTGGGGAAAACGCAAGTTTGCGTATGAAATTAACCACAAAACCGAAGGCCACTATGTTGTCCTTGAAATGACGACCGGACAAATCGATATGGAACCGCTAGAAAGGCAGATCCGTTTCCTTGATGAAGTCGTTCGCCATAAACTAATTCGTTTACCAGAAGACGAAGCGATTCGGCGAGGACTTATTGAAAAAAGTTGACTAGGTTTATAACCGAACCACTTAGCAAGGAATAAAGACTATGGCATTTGACAACAACATCGTAATAGTAGGAAATCTGACACGTGACCCAGAACTACGGTTCACCCAATCTGGCGTTGCGGTATGTAGCTTGGGCGTTGCTTGGAATCAACGCTCTGGCCCAAATGGGGGCGAAGATAAGTCCCACTTCTTTAACGTTACGTGCTGGCGTGAACTTGCCGAAAATTGCGCCGAATCTTTAACCAAAGGAATGCGTGTGGTTATCTATGGCCGCATCGACTACCAATCCTGGGATGATAGAGACAGTGGACAAACTCGTTCAAAGGTAGAGATACAAGCAGATGAAGTAAGCCCAAGTCTTAAATGGGCGTCAGCTCAAGTAACAAGAAATGAACGTAGCGGTGGAGATTTTGGAGGCGGTTCCGCGCCAGCTCCTCAAGCCCCTCCCGCGTATGACCCAAACGAAGAACCTTTCTAGAAAGAAGTAAATAATGCCTCCAACGAAGAAAAGAAAAGGTGGGAAGACCCTTCCAGATGCTGCACGACGCGGCAAAAAGAAAGTTTCCATACTCACGCAAGAAAAGATTGAATATATTGATTGGAAAGATGTGAACCTGCTTCGCAGATTCGTCTCTGATCGAGCAAAAATTCGAGCTCGACGCGTAACCGGAAATAGCGCTCAACAGCAGCGAGATGTGGCCATGGCAATTAAGAATGCTCGTGAAATGGCTTTACTCCCATACACAAATCGTATTACCACTCAACGTGGTGGGCGAGGGGGAGACCGCCGATCTAGAGATGGATCCAGAGACGACAACCGTTCATCAAGAGACGAGAGGCCACCAAAGAAGGATCCAGAATTCAAACAAGAACGAAATGAGGCACCTTCCGATATTGAAGAGTCAATAAATACTGAAATCCCCGAGCAAGTGGAAACGGAAGCGGTTTCACCTGAAATTACAGACGCCCCTGACGAAGGAACCAAAGAGGAGAGTGCAGAGTGAAAGTTGTACTCCGTACCGACGTTGAAGGAGTCGGTTATAAGGGCGACATCGTTGAGGCCGCCGATGGCTTTGCTCAGAATATGCTCATCCCCAAAGGCCTTGCCTTTAAAGCTACTTCTGGAGCAGAACGAGAAGCTGAACGGATGCGAAACTCTCGTGAGCTTAAGGCAGCAGAAGAACGATCTGTAGCTGAAGAAATGGCAGCCCGCTTAACTGATAAGCCAATTACGATAAGTATGAACGCCGGCGAAGGTGGCAAACTTTTTGGTTCAGTCACTACTTCTGATATTGCGAGTGCTTTGGAGGCGCAAGCAAATATCACGATCGACCGGAAGGACCTCCAACTCTCTGACAATATTAAAGAAATCGGCACGCATGAAGTTGTAGCGCGGCCTCATCCAGATGTTGAATTCCCCATCACTATTGAAGTCGTAGTAGATAGCGAATAAAGCGAATAGATAACGGACTTATCTGTCGCAAAATTGCATAGGATCCATCGGCTTCCCCCTATGTGATCCTGCTTTGGTTTTTGTTTTTGAAACAGGAAAAATTTATTAGTTCAGGAATAACTTAAATGTGGGGATTAGCTGTGGTTAGTTCTGCTCTTTATCCACAACTAATCCTCAGATTTATTTGCTTTTTCCTCTTGTATTAAACAAGCGGGATAAGGCATTCTTAGTAACTCACGGTAGCTACAGAGTTACTGTCATACCCTAGTTTTATAGTTAGCAATGTCTTATGTCTGATCAATTTTTATCTTCTGACGGACCTTCCGTCACCGCGCCGACACAGCGACGATCTCAACGCGTTCCCCCACACAACCTCGCTGCTGAAGAATCCCTAATTGGGGCAATGCTGATGAGCAAGGATGCCGTTGCTGATGCTATAGAGATCGTCACCGGTGAGGACTTCTACAAGCCAGCCCACCAGCATATTTTTAACGCCATAACATCACTCTTTGGCGGTGGAGAACCTGCTGATATTGTCACGGTGGCCGATGAGCTCTCCCGAGCAAATCTGTTAGAGGGTATTGGTGGTAACGCTACATTGATTGAGTTGCAAGCGAGTACACCAGCAGCGACCAATACTGCCGAGTATGCAAAGATTGTGCATTCCCATGCCCAGTTACGTCGTCTTATTAGCACGGGTTCAGAAATAGCCGAGATCGGTTTCTCACAACCAGATGATGTCGTGAAGGCATTGGATGAAGCAGAGACACTGGTCTTTAATCTTGCTCAGGGAAGAGCAGAAGATACATTTGTTGAACTTCGTTCCTTACTTGATGATGGTTTAAACCGGCTCGAATACTTGGTGGAACATGGAAGCGAAGTTACTGGAACACCTACGGGCTTTAAAGACCTTGACCGTGTTCTTGCTGGATTACAACCAAATAATCTCGTAGTTGTAGGAGCACGACCTGCAATGGGGAAAACTAGCTTTGGGCTCAATATCGCCACTCATGCTGCTATGAATGCAAATTCGCCCGTACTGTTTTTCTCTCTAGAAATGAGTCAGCTTGAAATTAGTCAACGTCTGCTTTGCACGGAAGCACGAGTAGATTCCAGCAAGGTACGCACAGGGAGGATGAATGATAGTGATTGGACAAAAATCAGTCACGCTGTAGGGCGATTAGCGGAAGCCCCTATATGGATAGATGACAATCCAAATACAACAGTCATGGAGATTAGAGCGAAAGCTCGGCGGTTAAAGAGCCGTATCGGGAACCTTGGACTTGTTGTTGTTGACTACCTCCAGCTAATGAGTGGTCGTGCCAGAGCGGAGAACCGGCAAGTTGAGATATCTGAAATCAGCCGTGGGTTAAAAATTTTAGCTCGAGAGTTGGAATGCCCGGTAATGGCGCTTTCCCAGCTCAGTCGTAACCTTGAATCACGGACGGATAAAAGACCCATGTTGTCTGACCTTCGCGAATCGGGAGCGATCGAACAGGATGCTGATGTTGTCATGTTCCTTTACCGCGATGAAGTATATGATCCTGAGAGTCCAGATACGGGAATGGCAGAAATTCAAGTGGCGAAACACCGGTCCGGGCCAACTGACAGGATACGGTTGGCGTTCCTCCCTCATTTCACAAAATTTGTTGACATGGCCAAACCGGGATCAGATGGCGCTCCACCCCAAGAATTTTAACCTATGAGAAAATGTTTTTAGGAGAGAATCTCCTCGTTCTCCTTGCACTGGCTTTTGGTGGGGCCCTTGCTGTAGGGAATTTTATGGCTCTTGTTAACACACGGGGAGCCCCGAAGGACAGTGACTACGAAAGACCTCCTCTTGGTAGATCAATCGTGATGATCATTATTGGGTTAACTGTCTCTATTTGGGCGATTGGAAGCTTGATCGCCGGATAAGCCGATTTCTCCGAGCTTTTACCTTTTGCCAGCGTCAAGAACGACTTAATTAGCCCTATCCTTCGAGCTATGTCTGAACTTGAGACGCTACGTAGAAAAATCCGTATGCAAGCAATCTCTATTAGTCTTGCAATAACTCCATTCGGTGTTGCTTTTGGTGCTTTATGTACAGAAGCTGGACTCGGAACCTGGGAAGCGCTCGGTTTCTCCAGTCTTGTCTTTGCAGGGTCTTCCCAGTTCGCTGCTATAACTGTGCTGGCTGAAGGAGGAACTATTATGGCTGCTGTAATAGCAGGACTGCTTCTTAACCTTCGCTCACTCGCTTTTGGTGTTGCTATGGCACCTTCACTTCAAGGATCTCTGTTGTGGCGGGCTATAACTTCCCAATTGATGATCGACGAAGCAACAGCCGTTGGATCCAGCCAAGAATCTCATTCTCTTCGGAGATACGGGTACATATGGGCTGGGCTAAGCGTTTTTGTTTTATGGAACTTGATGACGTGGGTCGGGGTTACATTGTTGTCTGGAACAGGGACACTTATAGAGGACCTTGGAATCGACGCAACCATACCTGCGGCTTTCCTTGGTCTCGCTTGGCCAAAGCTCTCTTCGAAGGAACATCAGGTGATCGCTGGAGTTGGTGCTGTGGTTGCGTTTCTTCTTGTTCCTTTTGTTCCGCCGGGCATACCTGTGATTGCAGCAGCAGCAGCTGTTCTGCTACTTCGCCCGTGGGGAAAGCGGGGTAGCCATGAGTGATGCGGTAGTTGTGATGGTTGCTTTAGCGGCAGGAACATATACGTTAAAGGCGTTTGCTCCGCTTGTTCTATCGAACAAACGTGTTCTTCCTGACTGGATCAAACGTTTTGCCATGCTGTTGCCAACTCCACTGCTAGCGGCATTAGTTATTACGAGCACAATCACAAGCGATGATCAAATTATTTTTGATGCTCGCATTGTAGGTGTAGTAGCTGCCATGGTCGCCTTAGCGAAACGTGTTCCATTCGTTCTGGTTATTGTCATTGCAGCAGCAGCTACTGCTCTATGGCGTTTGATCGCAGGGCTTTAACACACAGAAAGCCCTTACCCTAGCGTGACGGGTTTTAGGTTAGAGTTTCAAAAAATGTCAGCTAGGATTACGTATGTGGGAAACAGCGTCACAGAAACTGCCAGCAATAACCAAATAAGTCAACAAACAAAGGCTCAAAACACGTTTTCGACAGCCATGATAATTTCAGGGATTCGGTGTGCCTTCACCTATGTCATTTTTCCAGTGTTGGCTCCAATACTAGGTGTAGCTTCCGGTGTCGGTTCCGGCATCGGGCTTGCTGCAAGTATTATCGGTATAGTTGCCAACCTGTATAGCATAAAGAGATTCCATGCCGCCGGTCACATATATAGGTGGCATATGACAACATTGAATATCAGCGTAATAGGTCTTTTGTCGGCTCTTATGGTGATGGATCTTACGTCCCTTTTTTAAATCTTGTTATCGGTAACCTGAAACCTCAGGTCGCTATAGCTGAATTTTCATCACGAGGCTAGGATATAAAGCATGCTTGACAAACTGCAGCGCCCACTAGGGAAGAAAAGTGTGGGAAATTCCGTATCTTCTCTTCAGTTGACAGTAGAAAATGTTTCAGTGCAGATCGATGGTGCTTCTGTTCTTGACAATGTTTCTGTGTCTGTGCAGCAAGGTGAATGTCTGGTTATTCTCGGACCAAGCGGTTGCGGGAAGACGACTCTCCTCCGAAGTTTGGCTGGTTTGCAACCTGTATCAGCTGGGGAAATAGCTTTGTATGGGGAGATAATAGCTAATCAGGAATCACATATTCCACCTGAAGAAAGAAACATTGGAATGGTCTTTCAGGATTGGGCACTTTTTCCTCATTTGACAGTCTTTGAAAATGTTGTTTTTGGACTTCCGAGGGCAGAGAGGAAAAATCCATCTGATGGATTAAGTGAGTTGTTGGGAATGGTAGGAATTTCGTCACTTTCAGACCGTTATCCCTCATCATTGTCGGGGGGGGAACAGCAACGTGTTGCCCTTGCCCGATCCTTAGCTCCAAAGCCAGCAACAATCCTTTTGGATGAGCCATTCTCAAGTCTTGACACCGGCCTGCGTGTTGAACTGCGGCAAGAAGTTGCTGAATTGTTTAAGAAGTTGGGGGTAACGAGTGTCTTTGTCACTCATGACCAGGATGAGGCGTTCGCTCTTGGCAATCAAGTTGCTGTCATGAACAATGGAAGAATTATCCAGCAGGATAAACCAGCGTATTTGTATCAGCATCCAGTTGATCGGTGGGTTGCAAATTTTGTTGGTGAAGCTTGCACGATTAAAGGGGAAGCTACTGGATCAATAGCACAGACAAAACTCGGACCAATTAATTTATGTTTCGAGATGAAGGGTGAGGTTGACGTATTGATTCGTCCGGAGGAAATATTGATTGAAGCTGGTGATGAAGCTGAAATAGCGTCCATCGATTTTTTCGGCCATGACACCCTCTATACCATCATAACCAATGACGATAACCAATCTTTACAATGTCGGACTGGTGGTATGCCCAGGCACAGCGTGGGGGATCGAGTGGCTATAAAGCATTCAGGGGTTCGAACTGTCGCGTTTCCAGTGGGAGCGTAAAAGTGAATCTTTTAAATCTTTCTGTATGACAAGTTGGCTTTTATGTTAAGGATACCTAACATTAGGTGTGCTTAATATAGAAGGAGAAGCTAATGAATCATCATATGAACTATAAAGTAATCCCACAGTTCCTCAAGAAAGGTCTTCTTGTTTTAGGAATATCACTTCTGCTGTTTGCATGCGGGGACGATAAGAAAGAACTTGAGGGTGCAGCAAAAACTATTTTTAGTGGTGAGTGCGTCAATGAAACAGATGAAACGATCGTTATCTACTCTGGCAGGTCAGAGAATCTCATTCTTCCGGTAATAGAAGCATTCGTTTGTGAAACAGGAATTAAAGTTGATACACGATGGGGATCCTCAACAGACATGGCTCTTCTTATTGATGAAGAAGGATCTAAAACACAAGCGGATGTATTCCTCTCTCGATCACCCGGCCCAGTAGGGTACTTAGATGGAGAAGGGTACCTAAAAACAATCACAACAGAAGTTTTAAATCTCGTTGATGAAAATATGAGATCAAAAAATGCGACATGGATTGGATTTTCTGGTCGTCAAAGAGTCCTTGTATACAACACCGATCAATACAGCGAAGATACGCTTCCAGTATCTATTTTTGATCTAACTTCACCGGAGTATGAAGGAAAGGTAGCAATACCGGGATCCAACGGTTCATTTATTGACTGGTTCACTATTTTGATAGATCAATACGGAGATAAGGCAGCTGGAGATTGGATTAATCAGATGGTTGATAATGGTGCACGTTATTATCCGAATAATAGATCCATTGTTGAAGCAGTTGGAAGAGGAGAAATAGCTATGGGGTTAGTTAACCACTATTACAACTACAAAATCTCTGCTGCTACAGGACCGGAACACAAAGCAAGCAACCATGTCTTCAAAGATAACGATATTGGCGGAACCTTAATAATTTCTGCTGCGGCAATTCTCGATTCTTCAGATAAAAGCGCAAAAGCTGAGGATTTTATTACATATCTCCTTTCGCCACAGGCACAGTCCTATTTCACGGAAACCACATATGAGTATCCTATAGCTGCTGGAGTTGAATCTAATTCTGCCCTCTCCGATCTTCAGGCTTTTGAAATTGGGTCAATCGATTTTGACTCACTAGGGGAAGGATTTGAAAATGCAAATAAGTTGGTTGAATCAAGTGGAATTCTCAATCAATAGTAGAAAGCGATGAGTGGGTCTAGGGAACAAACTCAATCTCCAGCATTCCTAAAAATTGGGGTGCTGGGGATTGCATTTTTATTTAGCTTTCCTGCTGGATATCTGCTTTGGCGAAATTTCACCGGTGATACGTCTTCTCTGACATTACTGAATGAAAGTCCAGTTTTATCTCCGCTTCAACGTTCCCTTGTACTCGCAGTTTCAGTTTCATTAACTACCGCAGTTTTAGGAATACTGTTTGCGTGGTTAACTTCAAGATGTGATCTTCCTGGAAAGCGTTTCTGGAAAATCATTCTCCCCATACCACTAGTATTTCCTAGCTTTATCGGTGCTGCTGCATTCATTCGAACAATGAATCCAGGTGGGTTTCTAAATAGTATTTTAAGCGGAATAGGAATTGATAATGTTGTCGAAATACGCGGTTTTTTCGGTGCGTGGTTTGTACTAACACTATTTTGTTATCCATATGTGTATCTCCCAGTAGCTGCAAAACTCCGACATTTACCTTCTTCCTTGGAAGAGACATCAAGAGTATTGAACCGTTCTCCGTTTAAAACATTTCAATATGTTGTCTACCCTCAAATCTCTTCGGTTTTATATACAGGAACACTTCTTGTTTTTCTTTACACCATCAGTGATTTTGGAGCAGTCCAGCTTCTTAGATATGACACACTCACACGAAGTATCGCAACAGCACAACTTGCAAACAAGTCGCTCTCATTAGCCTTAGGACTCTTTCTGTTGGTGATAGCAGGCATTATTGTCTTCGCCGAGCGCATGGTGTCAAAATCGTCTCCCGCACCCGAACAGAGTGAGATAGGTCCGCCATTGGAATATAACCTCGGGTTTTGGAAGATCCCTTCTTTCCTTTTAGTTAGCCTTATAACACTTCTATCGTTAGGGGCTCCCCTTTTCACGCTCGGTAAATGGGCATTTGATGGAATCAGGCGAGGGTCAGGGAGTGGTCAACCTTTAACAATAGACGGCGAACAAATTTGGGAGTCAACGTGGAATACACTTTCAATAAGCGTGATAGCTGGAATAGCTGCAATAATTGCAGTTTTGCCGATTGCTATTCTTATCGCCCGATTTAAAAGCAAAGTTGGAGGACTTGCCCACTTTCTTGTTATTGCCACGTTTGCAGTTCCAGGGATTCTTATTGCCTTATCAATGCGTTTTTGGTCACTGCAAACAGATTGGGCCTACAACTTATTCAATAACACGAAAGCATTGTTAGTCTTTTCATATGTGGTTCGTTTTGGATCACTTGCGATGGGGGTTGTTCTATTATCAGTAGCTGCTGTTCCACGAAATCTAGAAGATGCTGGGCAAACTCTTGGAGTAAACCGAATTTCACGTTTCTTTCGAGTGAATCTTCCATTGATGGCTCCAGGATTAGGGGCTGCTGCAGGGCTCGTTATTTTGTCAACAATGAAAGAACTGCCCATAACATTATTGATTTCCCCTCTTGGGTTTTCAACGTTGGCCACTCGAATGTTTTCTTCATTTGAAGAAGCCTTTATTGCTGAAGCCGGAATTCTCGCAGTGATTCTTGTGGGGCTATCTTCATTATTGACTTGGACGTTGGTTATTAGAAAGTCAGAGCACTTGTGAGATTATTAAGAAACGCTGACAAGAATACGTTGAGAAGCGAAAGCTCCTATTCCAACCCGTTTGCCATTTATAGAAACTGTGGTTTCCCCATCAGAAGATATATCGGTGACAGTTCCATTTTCGCCAGGAACGAGATTTGATTGTTCTAAAAATTCTAAAAGTCCGGGTTGGAACTCTAATTCTTCTGGGATCCGCTCAATTATAAAAGCATTCCCAACCGTAATTTCAGCAAGTGATGAAGTCCCTTCAGGGACTTGGTATGCACTTCCAGGGATAGGGTTTCCATGTGGGCATGTAGTTGGGTCTTCCAATAGGCGCAAAAAGGCAGCTTCAACTCGTGGCGAAACAACATGCTCCCACTTTCCTGCTTCATGGTGCGCTTCAGCCCAGCTCAATCCGAGAACATCAGTGAGAAATCGTTCCGCTAGTCGATGACGACGAACTACCTGATTCGCTAATTTTAGCCCCTCCTTTGTTAATGAGATTGAACTCCCTTTAACTTTGACGAGTTTAGCGTCAGTCATTTTTTTAATCATTTCTGATACAGCTGGACGAGAGATTCGCAGTCGTTCAACTATTCGAGCCTGAATAACATCAACCCCGTCTTCCTGCAGTTCAAATATCGTTTCACAATATTCTTCAAAAGCAGGATGATGATCGTTGTTTTGATACGGCATACATCAACCTTACCCCATTCTGTTCTTTAGAGGAAGTAAGAATAT
>JAQWQL010000019.1 GCA_029244605.1 Acidimicrobiales bacterium
ATAGCGAAGATAATAGCGGAACACTGTGCTGTTCGCGACTACATCATTTTCAGCTAGTATCCGGGCAATGTCATCCGTTGTCGCACCTTGAGGGATTTCAATAACAAGTTCAGCTCCCGGCTCGCCAGGGGGGTCAAGTTGATCGTCCAACCAACCACGGACGAAGTTATACGTAAAGAACCCAATAACAATTATCACGGAAGCAAAAATAGCGAACCGTAGAGCCGAGTTGAAGCGAGGCGGGACTCGCTCCCATTCCCGGTCGTCATAGTATTCATCTTCATACCACGGCGGAAGGTCTGGGGGATGAATAGCGCCGCTAGTGCCGGGATGCTGCTCAACTGGCATCTGAGGGTGTTCAGCTACATATGGGTCTTGGAAGCTTAGTGATATTTCTTCTTCTTGAGGACTAAAATCATCGTAATTTATTTCCCCATCCTCGCTGTCTGGAACTGTTGGGTACATTGGCATTGACCCGTCCTCATTTTGAGAAAGATGGCTTGAAGATCTGCTGTCTTCATTAGTTTTTTCAGGATCGTGGTCTGCCTCATCCATTATTCGTTTACCACCTCGACAAGAGAAGTGGAAGTCATTCGATGATCCAGCCATGCTTGGAGAATTATTGACGCTGCTACCTGATCAATTAGATTTCTTTGGTTTTTCTCTGAAACTCCCTGTTCTCGAAGCACCTGTTGAGCTGTTACCGTCGTAAACCGCTCGTCATACGTCTCAACAGGAATTCCTGTGTTTTTCCGTAAATGCTTAATTTCTTGAAGAATACTCTCAGCGGCGGGCCCTATTCCCCCATCTAGTGACCGGGGCAATCCGACAACTAGAAGTTCTACTTCCCATTCTTGAGCAATGTCTTTTATTTCTTCGTGGTCTTGAGCAATATTTGAATTTCGCAGAATAACAGATAGCGGAGTTGCGACCGACATTTCCTTATTGCTGATCGCTAATCCAACCTTCTTTGATCCGATATCAATTCCAAGAACCCTCAAAACAATCCTTACAATTCCTCTAGAAGACTTCGAATGGCATCAAGTGCTTGGGGTAGCGCGTTAGCTTCTTTTCCGCCAACCATTGCAAATCTATCTCCCTTGCCTCCTCCACCTTTAATTATCTTTGCAGCTTCTGACAGTAGCTCTCCGGCATTGCGGTCGCTTCTTTCCGAAGTAGCTGCAGCTATAGATACTCCCCCGTTCTCTGTAGCTGATCCAACAACTGCTACCTCGACTTCAGGTACCGCTTGCAATCCCATAACCAGATCGCGTAATTCATCTCGTCGGATGCCATCTAGCTGTTGGACTATGACTCCATCGACACTAGTCCCTTTTAATTCTTGAATGTTCTGACGTGCGGCTAGTTCTCTCAACCCTTCAAGTTCATTTTGCAACTCTTCTATTTCGCGCAGCTTCTTCTCCAAGCCCTCAAGCAGATTTGCTGGAGGGACCCCAATAAGATCAGCTGTTTGACCAATAACTGCGTCCTGTTCGCGAAGTAAGCCCACTGAGGCAGGCCCTGCAACAGCTTCAATACGCCTGATGTTTGAACCGATTGAGCCTTCTGAGAGTATCTTAACTGGGCCAACATCTCCTAGGTGGCTTACGTGGGTCCCGCCACATAGTTCAATCGAGTTTTCTCCTGCTCTAAGAACGCGCACTTCATCCCCATATTTATCTCCGAAGAATGCAATGGCCCCCATTTTTTTAGCTTCCTGCATGCTGGTTTGAATAATTTCCATCTCGTCGCCAGAGAATATTTCCGCATTAGCCAGATCTTCGACTCGTTCTATCTGCTCATTCGTCAGCGGCTCATAATGGCTGAAATCAAAGCGAAGCCTTTCAGCCCCTACCCAGGATCCTTGCTGTTTAACGTGATCCCCTAAAACTTCGCGAAGCGCCCAATGAAGTAGGTGCGTCCCAGTATGATGCCGCTGGACTGCTAACCTATGCGATTTATCTATCGTGGCCACGACCTTATCTCCCGGCTTAAGCTCCCCTGAGGTAGAGCCAATAATCTGCCGATGTTGCCCAACAGCCCCATAAACCGTGTCCTCAATATAAGCAGAACCATTCTCGCCTTCTACTATGCCTCGGTCACCGACCTGACCACCTGCTTCGGCGTAAAAGGGAGATCGATCCAGGATGATTGAAGCTCCGTCGATGAAGAGAACTTCTGCTGAAGCTTCATTCATTTCGTAGCCCACAAACTCCGTAGGTCCATGTTTTTCAAGGATCAATTGGAAATCAGCATTTGATGATTGGACATCCTCTCTTTGGCTAAGGTCCCTGCGCCCCCTGTCGCGTTGCTCCATCATAAACGCCTTAAAACCTTCTATATCAACTCCGATACTTCTTTCATTAGTAATCTCTTGGGTTAATTCAATTGGAAATCCATATGTGTCATGGAGTTGAAAAGCGACTTCACCACTTAAATTCTTGCCTTTATCTAGCCCAGAAAGGTGTTTTTCAAGGATGGAAATCCCAGTATCTAAAGTTTGGCGGAATCCAATTTCCTCTCGTTCAAGCACTTTCTTAATGAGAGTTCGGTTCTCTTCTAGATCTGGATAAGCATCTCTCATTAGATCTATCACCGCATCAGCCAGATTCCCCATTATCGCTTCCTCAACGTCAAGAAGACGCGCATGACGAATAGCTCTTCGAATTATCCGTCGTAATACATACCCTCTGTCTTCGTTGCTTGGGATAACCCCGTCATTTACTAAAAATGTGGTCGAACGGGCGTGATCTGCAAGGATTTGAAGAGAAATAGTATTTCCTTTAACGCTCCCTCTTTCACTGCAAACTTTCGAAACAGTTGAAAGAAGCTGCTGAAACTCATCAGTTTCCCAAACAGAATCTACTCCTTGGAGTACTGAGAGCACACGTTCTAAACCAGCTCCTGTATCGATCGATGGGTTTGGCAATGGAATCTGAGTTCCATCTTTTTGCTGGTCATATTGCATAAAGACGAGATTCCAAATTTCAATGAACCTATCCTCTGCTTCAAGGTTCGCCGGACCTCCATCAGGGCCATACTGAGGACCCATATCCCAAAATATTTCAGAACATGGTCCATTTGGTCCTGTATCTGCCATTCTCCACCAATTATCATCGTCCAACCGTTGGATTCTTTCGGCAGGAACACCAACTACGTTTTGCCAAATCTCTGCGGCTTCATCATCTGTCTCGTGGACAGTTACCCAAAGTCGATCTTTGTCCAATTTAAGAACTTCAGTAAAAAACTTCCAAGCCATCGGAATTGCTTCATCTTTGAAGTAATCTCCAAAACTAAAGTTTCCGAGCATCTCGAAAAAAGTTAGGTGGCGGGTCGTTCGTCCAACTTCTTCAAGGTCGTTATGCTTCCCTCCTGCACGAACACACTTTTGGACAGTGGTGGCCCGCTTGTAGGGTGGGAGTTCTGCCCCTAAGAAATAGCTCTTAAACGGGACCATTCCTGAATTCGTAAAAAGCAAACTTTCGTCATGCGGTATCAAACTTGAAGATGGGACTAGCTCATGCCCACTACCTTCAAAGAACTCTGTAAATACCTTCCGAAGTTGTTGTGCTTTCATTTTACAATTCTACCCTGCGGAAGCTCTTGGCTTGTTTCTTAACAAAATTCAGGCTTAGTTCTTATGATTTAATTTGGCTGCGGAAAAGCCGAACCCCTAATACTTTGACAATCCTCAAGCTCCCCTTGAGCATGGACGCAACCTGAGTTACTGGTTTAGTAAAAATGCTATAGGTGAGGTTTGAGACAAAATTCGCCCTTGAAGTTATCATCTCTGCCGTTTCGAGAAGGCCATCGACACGGTGGTATTCGCGCTCGATGTCGTTTGCTTGCCGCTCTAATCTGTCAGTGGCAAACTCTACCGTGCTCCGAACCTTGTTAGTTATTTCACTTAGGTCATTTATAACTTGTCGTAATCTAATGACCAGATGCGTTAAAGCTATTACCACGCCCATGGCAGCTATTGCTACAAGGATTGTCACGAGTTCCCAAGCAGTCATGAATTCTGTTCACTCTCAGAATATTTCAAGTTGGATCCTTCTTTACTTTTCGTCACTACCTTCTTCTCCATACGTTGATGGTTCATAATAACGACGAGAATTGAATTTGTCAGGTCGATACTGCTGCTCTACCCAACCGTCAGGAAAGTCGTGTGGGTACTTATAGCCGTCCCCATACCCGAGACCCTTCGCTCCCGAATAGTGACTATCACGAAGGTGCTTAGGGACATCTCCTCTAGATGCCCTAGCATCATCTAGAGCAGAAAAAATTGCTTTAGTGACACTATTGGATTTTGGAGCTTTTGAAAGGTAAATCACCGCATGGGCAAGATTTAACTGCGCTTCGGGAAATCCGACGAGTTCAACGGCGCGTGCTGCGGCATCTGCGACTAACAATGCTCGAGAGTCTGCCATACCAATATCTTCTGATGCAAGAATCACCAAGCGTCTTGCGATGAATCTAGGGTCTTCTCCCGCATCAATCATCCGCGAAAGCCAGTAAAGGCCTGCATCTACATCTGAACCTCGGATGCTTTTTATAAAGGCTGAGATTGTGTCGTAATGTTCGTCGCGACCATACTGCAGTGCTTGGACCCCGATTGCTGCTTCAGCATCTTTGAGTGAGACCACTCGGCTAGATTCATCGTTGCGAGCTCTAGCTAACGTAATGGCGACTTCGAGACTCGTAAGACATTGACGTCCATCGCCTTCTGATGCATTTGCTATATGTTCAAGAGCTTCGGTAGCCGCTTCAGCACCCTCATGGGAAAGAGCTTTGAAAAGTAGCTCCATCAGATTCTCATGAGTTAAAGGGCTCAGACGAAATAGCGTACTTCGACTTAACAATGGTGCATTCACCTCAAAATACGGATTTTCGGTTGTAGCCCCAATCAATACGATAAGCCCAGTCTCGACTGCTGGGAGCAACGTGTCTTGTTGTGCTTTATTGAAACGGTGGACTTCGTCTAGAAAAAGAATCGTTCCGCGAGAGTATTCACCGAGAGTTTTTTCTGCTTGCGCTATAACTTCTCTTACATCCTTGACGGATGCTGAAACTGCAGATAATTGCACAAACGTCTTTGCAGTGAACTGCGCTATCAGGCGAGCGATGGATGTTTTCCCTGTACCTGGTGGTCCCCATAGAACAACTGAGGATACCTTATCTGCTTCGATCAATACTCTTAGTGGGCTCTTCGGCCCTAGTAGGTGTTCTTGGCCTACGATATCTTCCAGCCTTACTGGACGCAGCCTGTTTGCAAGAGGAGTTTGTTGGTTAAGGGTCTCTTGCATAGCAGCTGTAAATAGATTGTCTTGGTCACTCACAGCCTAAAAACTACTTGAAAAAATCACTAGGTGTGATGAAAGTAAGATTTGATCTATCTGATAGTCATTTGCAGTAGCAGAAAGAAATGGGACTAGAATCACGATATGAGCTCAAACGCACCGGGTCGATATGAGGTTTCGAGTTTTGAAGATGTAATGGGGCCTGCATCTAGCTACAAATCTGGTCAAGCTACGATCATCCATCTTAATCCGGAGGAAAAAGACACTGGAAGAAGAATTGTCGACTTTTTTTCTGGTTTAGCTTACGGAACAGATGGAAGTTTCGAAAAAGCCGCGGAGGGTATCTATCTTCTAACTCCACCGGGATTAACTGGCAGTGCCCCCTTCGACCCTGAAGGCTAACCCGTTCCTCTTCAGGACTCTAAGTTATTTATGTACTAGGAGGAACAAGGCGAAGACCAAGTTCTTCCAGGTGGGTATTTTCTAATTGGGTTGGGGCGTTTGTAAGAGGGTCAGCTCCAGATTGAGTCTTTGGAAAAGCAATCACTTCTCTAATGTTTTCTTCTCCAGAGAGAATAGCTACTAGCCGGTCTATACCAAAAGCAAATCCTGCATGCGGTGGAGCCCCGTAACGGAATGCATCTAGGAGGAAGCCGAATTTTTCTTGCGCCTCATCTTCTTCGATTCCCAGAGTTTCGAAAATTTTTGACTGGACTTCAGAAGTATGGATCCTC
>JAQWQL010000054.1 GCA_029244605.1 Acidimicrobiales bacterium
TCAGAAAATTCACCGTATGCCTCGTCAATGATTAATAAGATTCCGATTTCTGCACACCTCTCAACAATTGATTCTATGAAGTCTCTGGTCGCTGTGATCCCAGTGGGGTTATTAGGCGAGCACAGGAAAAGCACATTGGGCTGTTGTCCAAGAACACCTTCAATGGTTTCGTTCTCTATAGCGAAGTTTTCATCGCATTCTCCGACAATTAATTCGGTTCCAGTGAGAGCAGATATGTGTGAATGGAGGGCATACGTTGGCTCAAAAACCGCTGCCTTTCTTCCAAAACCTCCATATGTAAGGAGTAAGCTCTGGAGAACTTCGTTAGATCCATTTGCTGCAAGTACCATATCAGGCCCTACATTATGGAATTTTGCGATATCGGTATGGAGCTGATTCGCCTCGCGGTCTGGGTAACGATTCCAGGAAATATTTTTTAGCTCAGCGCTAAGGTCCTCTACCCATCGGTCCGGAGGAGCAATGGGACTTTCATTAGTATTTAGCCGAATTTTGACGTCGACTTGGGGCGAGTGGTACCCGTCGAGCATAGACAAGTCGTCTCTAATTTTTGGTAACTGCATTACTTTCCCTCCAGTCGAATTCTTATGGAATCAGCGTGACCAATCAGTCCTTCAGCTTCTGCAATCTCTATTACACTCTGGCCAACCTTTTTCAGTCCGGAATCTTCTAGTGAGATAATGTGCATATCTTTACAGAAATCAGCAACTGTGAGAGCTCCAGAAAAACGCGCACTTCCATGCGTTGGAAGCACATGTGAAGGTCCAGCGACATAATCCCCTACCGAAGCAGGAGACATATTTCCCAAGAATACAGCACCAGCATTTTGTAAAGAATCTAGAAGACTTCTTGGATCAGATGTCATTATCTGCAAATGTTCAGGAGCGACATGGTTCGCTACCTGCATCGCTTGGTTCGGGTCCTTGACCAGCACAGCGTATCCTTCGTTTGCGAACTTCTCTGTGATCATCTCTCTACGAAGCGACTTTGAGACCAGCCTTTCTAACTCTAGAAGAACATCGTCGATCACTTTTTGATCCCAGCTGATAAGCCATGCAAGTCCATCCGGGCCGTGCTCAGCTTGAACAATTAGGTCAACGGCAGCATATTGGGCAGATGCACTTTCGTCAGCAATCACGACTACCTCTGAAGGGCCGGCGAAAGAAGATGCAACCCCAACATCACCGGCTACTTGCCTTTGGGCGGTTGCAACATAAATATTTCCTGGGCCAACTATCAGATCAACAGCTGGAATTGTTTCTGTACCATAAGCCATTGCTGCTATGGCTTGGGCTCCTCCAACCGCATACACGGATGTAACTCCTGCAATCTTTGCCGCTGCAAGCGTAGCTTGATTAATCAAACCAGAACTGTCTGGCGGGACACAAACAACCACTTCTTTCACTCCTGCTACTTTTGCAGGGATAGCTGTCATTAGAAGAGTAGACGGATAGGCTGCTCTTCCACCGGGAACGTAGCACCCTGCACGGGCGACTGGTTGGTGCTTGGTTTCTATAGTAATTCCATCGTCACTCACCGTCTCAGTTTCCCTGATCTGAGTTTCATGGAATTTCTCGATACGGTTTGCTGCAACCTCAAGAGCTTCTCGGAGTTCATCAGAAATGGACTCCCAAGCTGACGTAATGTCGGAGCTAGAAACAGCTAGAACTTCAGGTGCCCGTCCGTCGAACTTCTCTGCGTATTGGTTCAAAGCTCTGTCCCCATGAGATTTAACCGTTGAGATAATCTCAGAAACGACTTCCTCAGGTGCTACTCCATCCAAATTCGGTCGCGGGAGAGAGACTGAAATATCTCCATTGTCAACTGTGGTGAGGTCAAGTCTATTTAACATACCTTCTACGGTATACGCGCTAAAGGCCACTTTGGGAAGATTTTCCGCTAAGAATAAGACTATGGAAAATTATGACGATAAACGTGAGCAAGGTTTAGCTGAGATCTCTTCTGCAGGTTTCCAAATTGATGACCTAATATCCCGAATCGTGGCTGTCGCTGAAAACATGGAATCCTCCGCTTTTGAAAGTTGCGCCCATGAACTTTTTGAAGTTGAACGAGCCTTAATTTCAGCCAACCGAAGGCTTCGTAGAGCTGCTGCTGACCTCAGAACGTAAAAGCACTGGGGCAAAAGTAGCTCAGGACGCAGTCATCACAATTTGGTTTCCGGGCAAAGCAGACACGTCGGCCATGAAGGATGACTCGCAAGCTGAAATTCCCGCGTTCGTGTGCTGGCAACATAGGATTTAGCATCACCTCAATCTTCACGGGGTCAGTCTCATCCGTAATTCCTATCCGTCTTGATAGCCGGCCGACATGTGTATCGACAGGGAGCCCTGGAAGCCCAAGAGCAACGCTGCGAACGACATTAGCGGTTTTTCTACCAACACCTGGAAGGGAGATAAGGTCACTCATTGATTCAGGTACTTTACTTTCATAATGCTCTACTAGCCGCTGCGCCATCCCAACAAGATTTTTAGCTTTGCCCCGAAATAAGCCAATACTGTTTATAAAGCTTTCGACTTCTTCTATATCTGCCACGGAAAGTTCCTCTGGGTTGGGGTAACGATTAAAGAGTTTCGGTGTGGCTTTGTTGACGGATACGTCTGTGGCCTGAGCCGAAAGGATCGTTGCGGCTAGTAATTCATACGAATTTCTGTGTTCCAATTCGCATTCAGCTTCAGGATATTCGATTTTTAATTCGTCGTGAGTTCGTGTGCAACGGCCCTTTGGAGTTCTTGGTCTTCCCATATTTTCAACATACAGCAGGCTATGCCCGATAGTTTGGAGGTATGGCAATTGTTATTTCCTCTACCCCTCCTAGGGACTATGTTCTCTCATTCACAGTTACGGAAGGACATAACCGCACTGCTCTAAATCAAGAAATACGTGAGTTGTTAGATACTTCTGAACTCTCAGAGTTTCAGAAAGGAGACGAAATCCAACTTTGGATAGAGAATTCTGAAGAGAACGATGCTGATCTGATTGCTTCAACCGGATTTACTCCATATCGTGATCTCGTACAGCTTCGATGCCCTTTACCAGTTCGAGAATCGAAACTTGTGACTCGGAGATTCGAATTGGGAGTCGACGAAGAGAGTTTTCTTCGTGTGAACAGCAGAGCATTCGCTTGGCACCCAGAGCAAGGCGATTTAGATGAATCAACTTTTACAGAACTTAAGAACGAACCATGGTTTAATTTGGAAGGCTTTCTTCTTTATGAACTTGATAACCAGTTGGCCGGATTTTGCTGGACAAAAATACATCTCGACGGTTCACCGCCCCTTGGAGAAATCTACGCCATAGCGATTGACCCTTATTATCACGGGAGAGGACTAGGGATGCCGATGACTGAAGCAGGCCTGAATTATCTTCATGCGAAAGGCATACAAACTGGAATGCTCTATGTCGAATCTGATAATGTTCCTGCGCTCAGAACTTATGAGAAAATAGGATTTACACATTTTCTAACTAATCGTGCATTTCGATACCGTGTATAGAAGCTCGTAAGAGAAGATATCGTCGAACGTATATGGCTAACAAGAAGAGCGTCATACCTATGGACCTTGATCGAAGCAACCTCCCAGAAGGTGAGGAGAAGTATGAGGTAGTTCGTGAAATGTTTGATCGAATTGCTCCTCGGTACGACCTAGTCAACAGAATTATGACTTTCCGACTTGATGTTCGCTGGCGCAAGAAAACAGTTAAAGCACTCGCTCTTCCCTCTGAATCAATAGTTATTGACCTTGCATGTGGAACAGGTGATTTCTGTATTGAATTGGAAAAGGCAGACATGTTTCCATTGGGTTTTGATTTTTCATTTGGAATGCTCGAAGCTTCCCGATCTACAACACAGCTCTCTCAGGCCGATGTACTCCGATTACCCATTCGAGAAAGCGCTATTGACGGGGTAACATGCGGTTTCGCTTTACGAAACCTTACAGCACTTCCTGCATTTTTTGAAGAAGTCGCTCGCGTGCTCAAACCAGGCGGAAGAATCGGTTTTCTAGATGTTGCAGAACCTGAAAATCGTTTTTTAAATTGGGGCCACCATTTATATTTCGATCGGGTCGTCCCTAAAGTTGGAGCTCTGTTCTCTGATAAATCCGCTTATTCGTATCTACCAAGATCATTCTCTTACTTGCCGCCCTATCAGGAGATAATTGCCATGATTGAACAAGCGGGATTTGAGCAAGTGGAGAGAAAGCTCTTTGCCCCAGGTTCAGCCCAATTATTTTCTGGAAAGAAGATTTAGGTAATTGTTATGAAGTCAGGAGTGCACCATATCGCTCTGAACGTGACTGATGTAAAAATTGCTGTGGACTTCTATTTGAAATATTTTGATTTCGAGGAAGTACCCAAATCAAATGATAGGCCGGGTGCTTGGCTTCAAGCAGATGACGGGAGACAGATTCACCTTCGCGAGGCTGAAGTCCCTGAAGATAATGGCCAGCATCTGGCATTACTCGTAGAAGACATTAACAAAACATGCAAATCGCTTTCTGATGCTGGGGTAGCTGTGACACTACCTAAACCAATTGGCTCCGCTCTTCAATCATTCCTTCATGACCCTGCTGGAAACCGAATTGAAATCCATCAAACTGCTTGAATCAAAGGCCAGCTGATAATCCGATTGACAGTAGAAGGCCAGCCAACAAATGAAGTTTTGCCGTGTTTTCGAGGATCTTAATAAGTTCTAAGGAACTCTCCTTGGAATAAATGTCATAAACCAATCTCACGCTTAGGGGAAGAACAGAAAGAGCTATGAGCACAAGAAACGTATACAAAAAAGCTATCAACACATACATGCCTACAGCCCCAAATAGCAGAAAGACGAAGAACATTTGGGTTTTCGATTTCCCCAACCGAACCGCCAATGTTTGTTTACCTGTTTTTGAATCAGTTTCGATATCCCGAAAATTGTTTACCACTAGGAGCGCTGATGCCAAGAAGCCGACTGGAACGCTACATAGAATCGACACTGACTCTATGTTTTCAGATTGGACGAAAGCAGACCCCACGGTTGCCACTAGACCAAAGAATAGAAAAACTGAGATCTCTCCAAAGCCAGAATAGCCATAAGGCTTAGAACCTCCCGTATAAAACCAGGCTGCTACGATCGCTAAGCATCCAATCAAGATCAGCCAAGGGCTTGTCAGAAGAGCAAGAACTAGTCCTGCGACGGCAGCTACCAGAAAAGAGAGCTCGGCAGCTAGTTTGACCTTACTTGGGTCAACAAGTTCGGAACCTACCAACCTTCTCGGACCTAGTCGGTTTTGATCGGTTCCGCGAATGCCATCAGAATAATCATTCGCATAATTAACGCCCACTTGGAGAGCAATTGACACAACAAGAGCTAGAAGAAACCTGTATAAATTAAAGCCAGTTTCTACTGATGTAGTTCCTACGAGAACTGGAACGATTGCGGCTGGGATGGTCTTCGGGCGCGCACCCTCTACCCACAGGCGGCTTCTCGACATGGACCCCATCGAGAGATTAGGAAGAAGCTCCCCCGAGGATCGCTTTCACTTCTAGGAATTCCTCTAGCCCATGAGATCCCCATTCTCTCCCATTTCCTGATTGCTTATACCCGCCAAACGGGGCATTAAAGTCAGGTCCGGCACCGTTAACATGCATGTTCCCAGTTCGAATTTGGCGCGCTATTTCTACAGCCCGTTCATGGCTTCCTGAGATATAACCTGCAAGCCCATATACGGTATCGTTTGCAATAGAAATTGCTTCTTGATCGTCTTCATAACCGATCAGAGATAGAACCGGCCCAAAAATCTCTTCTTGGGCTATTTGCATATCATTGGTGACATTCGCAAAGAGTGTAGGCCTGACGTAATACCCCTTCTCAAGCCCCTCAGGCCTTCCTAGGCCGCCACAAACCAGTTCTGCTCCTTCATCGATTCCGGCTTGGATTAGACCCTGAATTTTGTTCCATTGAGCTTCTGAAACAACGGGACCAATGGTAGTTCCGTCACTTGTGGGGTCACCAACCGATACCGCTTCCATAGATGCTTTAGCAATTGCTTTTGCTTCTTCCATTTGTGAATTCGGAACAAGCATTCTCGTCCCTGCATTACAGGATTGTCCAGAATTCATACACATCCCGAAAGCATCCCTACCCACAGCTTCTTGAAGATTTGCATCATCGAGAATAATATTTGCAGATTTTCCACCTAATTCCTGAGCAACGCGCTTTACGGTTGGTGCGGCATTCTTTGCTACTTCAATTCCAGCTCGTGTTGATCCCGTAAAGGACATCATATCTATACCAGGGTGCCCAGATAGATAAGTTCCCACAGTCGGACCATCGCCATTTACGAGATTGAAAACACCTGCTGGCACTCCGGCTTCGTGCATTATTTCAGCAAAGATAATTGCATTTAACGGGGCAATTTCAGATGGTTTCAGGACCATGGTGCAGCCAGCGGCTAAAGCTGGGGCGACCTTACATGCGATCTGATTGATCGGCCAGTTCCATGGAGTAATCATTCCTACAACTCCTACTGGTTCCTTAACAATTAGATTTTTTCCTTGTTCTTCTTCGAACTGAAAATCAGCTAGAACTGCAGCGGTTGTTGCAAAATGAAATAGGCCCGTACCAGCTTGTGCAGCTTTCGCTAGACCATTCGGAGCTCCCATTTCAGACGTAATTGCAGCGGCGAGATCTTCAGATCGCGCTCCAATAATCTCAGTAATCTTATTAAGTAAATCCATCCGGTCTTCAATTGAAGTTTGTGAGAATGATTGGAATGCTTCCTGCGCAGCGCTAACTGCAGCATCGACATCACTGTTATTCCCTAAGCTGATTGTTCCAACAGCCTCTTCAGTGGCGGGATTAATTACGTCGATAGTATCTGACCCAGACGGCACGACCCATTCGCCATTTATATAGAATTTTTCATAATTGCTCATCTCAACTCCAATAGTTATCCTTACTAAAGATTACACGAGGTTTGCGATCACTGAAAACTCTAGTCTTTAGGAGATTGATGCCAACTAATGTCTGGACAACCATTCGCTCTCATAATGCTCATGACTTTATCGATTTTCTCTGCAGGGCTTTTAGCTTCGAGGAGCATTTTATAGTTTCGTCAGAAGACGGAAGAGAATTCAGCATGCTCAATTATCTTGGCCCTAGGAGGTGGGATCATGCTTGGCGATTCAGGCATGGGAGATGAAAGCCTTGAGAAAGCTCCTGGCGGCCAGCAGTGTAACTAGTTACCAACAACCCAGATGAGCTGCGAAATCGCGCTGTCTCAGCAGGGATTGTGATTCCTCGCTACCTTGAAGAGCAGCTTTACGGCTCTAGAGAGTTTTCTGCATCAGACCCTGATGGGAATATTTAGAGTTTCGAAACCTACTCAGGCGAGTAAACGATTACGCTGCCTTTTCAAGAATGTGGATGCCGCAGGCTGAACCAAGGCCAATGACATGTGCTAAACCAACCTTGGCTCCTTCAATTTGTCGATCACCTGCTTCTCCACGTAAATGCACGACGATTTCGTGAATATTGGCTATTCCTGTCGCTGCGATAGGGTGCCCTTTTGATTGCAAACCTCCTGAGACATTAACTGGTTTTGCACCGTCACGCCATGGGGCGCCAGACTTGAAAAAATCGACTGCTCCACCCTGTTCACAAAGCATGAGATTGTCGTAATGAACGAGCTCGGCAGTAGCAAAACAATCATGGAGTTCAACCAAATCTAAGTCTTCGGGCCCTATCCCTGCTTGCTCATACGCTTGTGTCGCAGCGTTGCGCGTAAGAGTATTTACATCAGGAAGAACTTGACAACCCTCAACCCAAGGATCGGAGGTTAAGACTGACGCAGAGATCTTAACAGCCCTTTTCCTCACTGAGACAGGCAATGACTGCAGCTTAGAGTCATTAACTACAATCATTGCTGCAGCACCATCGCAATTCCCAGAACACATTGGCCTTGTATTTGGGTACGCGATCATTACATCATTCATGATTTCATCTAATGTAAATCTTTTCTGGTAAGCCGCTAGAGGGTTCAGGGTCGAATGAGCGTGATTTTTTTCAGATATTTTTGCGAATAGCTCAAAGCTGGCTCCTCCATATTTGTGGCCGTACTCCATTCCAACCTGGGCGAATACACCAGGCATGATATTGGTCCCTATCCGACCTTCAGTCGAACCGATCGCCCCAAATCGACCGCTTGGTTCCCAAGTTTCTGATTTCGGTTTTGGGCCTCTCTGACCTAGAAGTCCAGCGCCAGCAAGTTTTTCAACTCCCACAGCCATACCAACATCAGTTTCTCCAGCCTTAACAGCCATTATCGCAACACGAAGAGCCGTAGCTCCTGTAGCGCAAGCATTAGAGACATTAAAGACAGGAATTCCAGTCTGGCCTATTTGTTTTTGTAGCTGCTGCCCAATTCCCGCTCCTGCGTTCATCAAGTTCCCTACACCTAAGACACCTACATCAGACATTGTCATGTCAGCATCACGGAGAGCGGAGACGCTCGCTTCAGAAGCCAGGTCAACGACATCTTTTTCAGGGTGTTTACCAAATTTTGTCATATTGGACCCAATAATCCAAACATCTTCCGATCCCATCATTTGCTCCTTTTCATCTATTTCTTACTAGGGGTAAAACCGAATGCTATTGCTTCAGTTCCTTCGCTATCTACACCCATCGGATACGTCGCAAGCTCCACCTTCATTCCAAGTTGGACCTCTTCTGGGGTAGGGTCTACCCCGATGAGAGTACACCGGACTGGGGTACCTTCACAGTCAACTATCGCAGATACATAGGGCACAGGCCCCATTTCAACAATAGTGAAGCTAGTTACTTCTCCTGTTGTAACAATTCGAACTTTCGTAAATTCATCACTGAAACAGCTAGCGCAAGCGTTTCTTCGGTCAAAGAACCTTGCCTTGCACTGGTTGCATTCGTTAGCGCAAAGATACGGATGCTCCCCTAGGACAAGATAGTCAACGAAAGGCACCTGTTGAATCGATTCTAGGTTTTCCGGATCAGTCATCAAATCTCCATTAACTCTTTTCGATCTTAGCGCACTTTTGCCTTTGGTAATCAAGTAGTCCAATGGCCACGATGCACTATTCCATCAAGTTTCTTCTTTGGACGTTTTGAAGATGAGCTCCTTCTCTGCTCACTGGTTGCTACCCCTAAAGCAATAGCGCCAACAGATTTAAATCTCTGGGGAACACCAAACTCAGTCTTAACTCTTTCTTCATGCTCAAATAGCCCAAAAAATAGCGCCCCTAAACCCCGCGCCTCGGCCCCTAGTAAAATAGTCATCGCTGCCATCCCTCCATCTACCCACCAGTATGGAGTTGGCCATGCAGAGGAATCAACACCAAGCCCGCTCTCCCTTTTATCTTCTTCTGAATACCGCGCCACATATATTTCTGGGTCAACCCAAACTAATACAAGGACTGGGGCCTTGAATAAATCTGGCCAAGGGAAGCCAGCTCGGCTCTTTTCATTAAAGGTAGTTTCCCAATACTTCTCGACTTGAGCACTTTCTATGACCAGGAACTCAATCCCTTGAGTATTGCCAGCCCGAGGAGCAAATCGAGCTAAACGTATCAATCCATCAACGACTTCATCGTCAAGTTTAGAATCGGTGAAACTTCGAGACATCCTCCGACCCCTAACAAGATGGCTGAAGCTCGCGAAGTGACTGGTTTGGCTATCGTCCAAGTTTCTCTAAGCGCTCTGCCATGGCCCAAGCAAGGGCAATCAGCGTATCACCATTCTCAACTTGTACTGTTGTGAAGAGCTGCTGAATGTCCTTGTTGACTTTATCTTCTTTCATGCTTTCATAGTCAAAAATCCGTGGGGTTGAACCATCTCCTATAGCGGTAAATGCTCTGTCGTCATAAGCAAGACTAGAAACACCTAACCGTTTTGCGAATCTCTTGCCCCATGCCCTCTCTTCCCCTGAAACTTTATACCCTGACCTTGGAAGTTCTTGCTCTAGATCACGGAAAACCTCAAAGGCGCCAGGATTAATGATTTGGGTACCGAAGACAACGTCTTCGTCTGGGAATGCCATGAGCGCCCTATGGTAAATCTCTGACATTAGAGAACGGAGAACTGTCGACCTTTTATTATTCCGTTCAACAGAAGCCAAACCCATAACCACAGCTGGAGTGCCACCTATGCGTTCCAATGTATAGAAGACATAGCCTCGCAATTTGTCATTTTCTCGAGCTGTTGTAAGGAGGACCCATTCCTCAGTTTGTTTCGATAGCAACCCCATCGAAAAAGCAGAGAAAGAATCGGCAGATACCGCCTCTAGTTCACCTAACTCCGCATCAGTTACTGCTGTGCAGTCTTTTGTTTCTACTTCGAATGCCATATCTCTCCGCAAGGCACTTCCCATTGACCTCTTACAACCATTTCAGCCTGATTTCAGTTTTTATGCAACTTGAGATCTATCGAATTGATTCAGCCCCGAGGAGGACACGTATCTCTCCCAGCAAACCTGAATGAGGCTCAACTCGGAATTCAGGACCGAGCCAAATCTTCTTGTCACCAAGATGGAGATAAACGTCACAATCACCATGATGGCCTTTGAGAATACCCGATAACTGTTCAAGATGTTTCCCTGTGACACCAGTAGAGGGAACACGAATTTCTAGTGACGCCAAGGGGGAATTTGAATCTGTTTCAAGTTGGCTGATATCAAGACAAATTAACTTGACACTGTCATCACGTTTATCAATTCTTCCTGTTAATAAAATCGGTTCATCTTCAATAACCTTGTGCCCAATCTCAGCCATTACCTTTGTGAATATAATGACCTCAACCGTCCCTTCGAGATCTTCCAAGGTAAAACTTGCCATAAGTTCTCCTCGTCGGGTCCACTTCTTCTGAAGGTCAGTAACTACACCTCCTGCAACAACAACCTTGCCTTCTTCAGCATTATCTCCAGAGGATGAAGTGAAATTACATTTTCTTCTAAGAACATGCTCGTACCCTCCCAATGGATGATCAGAGATGTACCTCCCGAGCATTTCCTTTTCATATGCGAGGCGTTGAGATTTCTCGAATTCAACTTCTGGAATTTCTATCTTCTCATCGAATACAGCCCCAGACTCTGCTGGGGCATCGAAGAGTGTCATTACCCCCATATCACGTTCACGACGCCGGCTTACCACCTGTTCAACAATTCGCTCAAATACCCCTAAGAGCCCTTGACGCTTATGGCCAAGCCCGTCGAAGGCTCCGCCTTTTATCAATGCTTCTATTGCGCGCCGGTTAAGTACTTGCATGTCCACTCTTTCACAGAAGTCATAGAAACTTTCAAATACTCCATTGGCTTCCCGCTCTTCAAGAAGTAATTTGACTAGCCCCTCACCTACATTCCTGATAGCTGACAAGCCAAACACAATATTTCCATTCTCATCATCAGAGCCAAGCTCAGGGAAATAGTTCATTTGTGCCCTGTTAACGTCCGGCACTACTACATCGATACCCATCATCCTGCATTCGTTAAGGTAAACAGCTGGCTTATCTTTGTCTTTTTTGACACTCGTAAGAAGCGCCGACATGTACTGCATAGGATAATTCACCTTTAAAAATGCTGTCTGATACGCGATCAACCCGTACCCATAGCTATGACTCTTGTTGAACGCATAGTCGGCGAACTGCGAGATAGTAGAGAACACTTCAGTGCCAAGGCTTCTATCGTAACCATTCTCAACCATCCCAGTAACAAAGCGTTCACGCTCTTTCTCCATCGCTTCTCGTATTTTTTTACCCATTGCCTTCCGAAGTGAATCAGCATCAGCAAGTGAATAGCCTGCGAATTTCTGAGCAACCCTCATCACACTCTCCTGATAGATCATCAGCCCGTAAGTATCGGCAAGTAAATCTTCAGCATCCGGATGGAAGTATTGGATGGGCAAACGCCCGTTTTTACGATCAGCGTAATCATTATGCATATTTGCCGCCATCGGCCCCGGTCTATATAGGGCTACTAACGCTGCAACATCTTCAAATTTTGTGGGTGCTAGGGAGCGCATTAGAGCCCGCATCGGCGGTGATTCGAGTTGAAAAACTCCAATAGAGCTTCCCGCAGACAGCATCTGGTAAGTCTTCTGGTCGTCTAGTGGAACTGCATCAATGTTAAAATCTTCCCCAGTGGTGGATTTAATCAACTCAAGAGTGTCACTTATGACATCAAGATTCCTCAACCCTAGGAAATCCATTTTAAGCAGTCCAAGATCTTCTACAGCCTGCATCTCGTACTGCGTCACTACAGGAGCTTCTTCAATGTCCTTGCCTTTTTCTGGCTTTCGTTGAATAGGAAGGTACTCCGTTAGCGGTTCTTTAGTGATCACAACACCGGCAGCATGGACTGAATCTTGACGACGAAGCCCCTCTAATCCCAAAGCAACGTCAACGACCTGCTTTGCATCTGGGTCGGCATTAACCATATCTCGGAGTTCCGCTGCAGCTTTGAACCCATCAAGGTATTTTTCATCTTTTCGAATGCAAGCGTGCAATGGGGTATCTCGTCCCATAACAGGAGGCGGGACAGCTTTCGCTATCCTGTCACCAAGGGCATACGGTTTATCAAGCACTCTGGCTGCATCTCGTACCGCTGCTCTAGCCTTGATTTGAGAAAATGTTATGATCTGCGCTACGTGATCTCTCCCGTACTGTTGAGCAACATAGCTGATCATTTCATCCCTATACCTTGAATCGAAGTCCATATCGATATCTGGCATTGAAATTCTTGAGGGGTTCAAGAACCTTTCAAATAGAAGGTCATACTTTATCGGATCGAGATCGGTGATGTATAGGGAGTACGCTACTGCACAACCGGCAGCGGAACCCCTCCCTGGGCCGACTCGGATATTGTTATCTCGGGCATGCCTAATCAGGTCCCACGTTATTAAGAAGTACGCGGAAAAACCCATATCACTAATTACTTTAAGCTCGTAGGTTAAACGGTCCGAAATTTCGCCTGGGAGGTTCTCCCCCCAGCGATCTTTTGCACCTTTAAGAGTCAAATATTGAAGGTATTCATCTTCGTCAGCGAAACCATCTGGGAGAGGGAAATCAGGGAGAAGAGGATTACCGAATTCAATTTCGACATTAGCCCTTTCAGCAATCCATAAAGTATTGTCGCAGGCAACTTCTACGGATTTAAACAAGTGCCGCATCTCAGCCGCACTTTTCAAATAGTGATGGTCACCATGAAATTTCAACCTGTTCGTATCGCTAATCAGGGATCCTGTCTGGACACATAGAAGAGCATCGTGAGCGACATGATCGTGCTGATGAGTGTAATGGCAATCGTTTGTCGCAAGCAGAGGAGCACCAAGTTTCTCCGCTATACGCGCTAGAGCAGGGTTAGTCCTCTTCTGCTCCGGTATACCATGATCTTGGAGTTCAACAAACATATTGTCTTTGCCGAATATTTCTTGCAGTCTCCCTGCTTTTTCGTATGCTCCTTCCTCATCGCCACGCATGAGCGCTTGCAACACTTGCCCACCTAAACAACCCGTAGTTGCTATTACACCTTCGCTATGATCGTTAAGGACTTCCCAATCAACTCTGGGTTTGTAGTAGTAACCTTCCATAAAAGCACGGCTTGCCAGCTGGATTAAATTCTTGTATCCCGTGTTATTCTCCGCCAGAAGCGTTAGGTGATAATAAAGCTTCCGCCCTTGATCTGTATTGCCTCCTGAATCATCGACTCCACCTTTCCCGCGTCTTGGGCGTTCATATCTGGATTCGTAAGCCATATAAGCTTCAGTCCCGATAATTGGCTTGACCCCTTTATCAATACATTCTCGATAAAACGGTAACACTCCATACATATTTCCGTGATCGGTGATTCCTAATGCTTTTTGATTATCTATCGCAGCCGCCTCGACCAGCTCTTCGAGGCGAGAAGCTCCATCAAGCATTGAGTATTCAGTATGCACATGTAGATGGGTGAAAGATTTCGCCACGCCTACCACTAACCCCTTAATTCTCTCTGAACCGAAGACAGGCTATTAACAACAAATTACATAGCTGTCATTAATCTATCTTTTTAGTTCAACTACGGCCTTTACGCCAATAGTTAAAGATAAGTTCCAGGCCGATTCTGTGAATCTTCATTTGAGTCTTCGCCATCGAGGGTTTGACCAGAAGATCCAGCTAGTAATGCTCCGCCAGATCGCATGTTAGCTAATTGTTGCTGAGCAGCCATTTGCTGAGCGAAAAGAGTCGCTTGAATCCCTTGGATCAGACCTTCAAGCCACCCAACAAGTTGTGCTTGGGCGACTCTAAGTTCAGCTTCACTAGGGGTCTCTTCATCGCCGAATGGCAACGTTATCCGGTTTAATTCATCCCTGAGATCTGGAGAAAGCGCAGAACCAAGTTCTTGAATAGAAGAATCATAGATCTCCCTCATCCTGTCTCTGCTTCCTTCATCGAGAGTTACCTCTTTTAGCTCATCAAGTAATTGACGAAGCATAGATCCAACTCGCATAACCTTTGCAGGCTGCTCTATAAACTCACCTTCGGGTGCAGCATTTTCTTTCTCTGCTTCAACTAGTTCAGTCTCTTCGACAGGTACATGTTCCGGATTTTCACTCATACGCTTATAGTACCTCCCTTTGGCCATTGACGAAAAATTATGAGTTCTTTAGAGCAAGAAGCGGGACGACTCTTTCTTCATCGGTTATTGATCCATGCCTAGCATTTAACTTAGGAGCCGATTTCAGATCTGGCACTAATCCAGTTTCCTCATGGACCACTAAAGCGATTTGTCCTATTCTTCCTCGAGCTATTTCTGAAACATCTTTACCAAACCATCCCTCTTCCAGAATCTCTTTAGCTGAGAAAACCCATGCTATATCCCCATGGGCATCAGTAGCTGTTGCCAATAGATCCTCTATCTGGTTCTCGTTTGCGTGCAACCAAACGAATCTCGCCTCTCCAGAAATCCCAGTCACATAATTTAAAACATCCGGAGAAATCTCAGTTAAATTGTCTCCTGTATGGACCATTCCATGGTCGGCAGTGATGACGAGTGCTGCACCCTTGGGCAGTACTTCAACAACAGATCTTACAATATGGTCAATTTGTCTAAGTTCTGCTTCATAATGCAACCCTAGCCCTTTGATATGGCCGATTTTATCTAACCCGTCGTAATACGCGTAAACGAACGGTTCCCCTCTTCGAAGAGCTTCTCCAACCTCGGTGGCGATAGAGCTCGCGATCCAGTAACCGGTGTAATTAGTATGACGAAGATGAGCATCTGTGAATCCGCTATCGGTAAAAAGTGCAGGGGAAACGACTGTTGGGCATTCTCCGTTAAACGGGACGATTGGCTGGAACTGGATTGGGTCAATTTCTTTTAACGCTGAACCGCCCTCTGTAGTCCATCTCAAGATATTAAGGGTTTGAGTACCTACTCGGATCTTATACCCAACGATTCCATGTTCACCTGGAGTAGACCCAGTGGTAATCGAAGTTAGAGCCGTTGCTGTAGTTGTAGGAAAAACAGTACTAATTGCCTTGTCAGTAAATTCATCCAGAGATGGAAGTATCCGTTTGTAACGGCAGTATTGTTCGTAGCCCAGGCCGTCAAGAACAAGAAGGACCACCTGTTTTGACGCTAAAACTTCATCTGGAATCCATCCTTCACCTATCTCTTTGTGTTGTATAAGGGCGGGGACGATATTGTTCACACAAGCACCTGAATAATCCGGAGCAGAAATTTCAGGCCTCATTGGACCTTCTCGAGAATCTCTAAAAGTTCTTGAGGGACTTTAGAAGAAAATTTTAGATCCTCATTTGTGATGGGGTGTTGAAAAGTCAAGGATGACGAATGTAAGAATGGGCGCCCCAGGTTCATGGAAGTACTCGCACCTCCGTAAAGGTTGTCCCCTGCTATGGGGTGGCCAATAGCAGAGAAATGTGCACGAATTTGATGAGTTCTT
>JAQWQL010000056.1 GCA_029244605.1 Acidimicrobiales bacterium
CAGAACTAATCAGAACGAGTCCGGTCCGGCGAAAAAATCTCTCTAGTTTTGTTGACTGCATAAAGCCCTCTAAAGCGTGTCAGCTTGTAGTGGTCGAAGGGTACTTCTCCATTCTAAAGACTCCTCCTTAATACAAATAGGACATGAGTCCTTTTCTTCAAAACGGCAGAGGTAGTCCGACTGAGGAACTAAGTGAACGGGCCACTCAAATTTCAGATAAAACAAACTGCTACCACTTGACTGTGAATCACAAGCGTGTAGTTTCTCCGTATGGCAGAATTACGGTTTTTCTTCGGGACGATGGGTTCAGGAAAAAGCACCCAAGCTCTTCAAATTCGCCACAACCTCGCAGCCAGAGGACTTAACGTTATTTTAACCACCCAACTCGACCGGCAAGTTGGGAAAGTTTCAAGCCGTCTAGGAGTTGAAGCCGAAGCAGAGATCGTTGACTCGAAACTTAACCTCTTTGAACTCGCCCGAACCACTTTTGAAGCTTCCGGTCTAGATGCGATGGTTTGCGATGAAGCCCAATTCTACGAACCAAGCCAGATTGAACAACTAGCGCAAGTAGTAGATGAACTTCATGTAGATGTGTATGCCTTTGGGTTACTTACTAGCTTTCAAGGTGAACTCTTTCCAGGAACAGCACGCCTGCTTGAACTTGCCGATGAACGAAACCAGGTGCAAGTCGAAGCTCGTTGTTGGTGTGGTTCACGCGCTACCCATAATGCTCGCCTTGTAAATGGAATTCAGGTTTATTCCGGAGCATTAAAAGTCGTCGGAGACACCGCAGATGAAGAGAAGGAAGAAACTGTTGAAGTGACATATGAACTCATGTGTAGAAAACACTGGCATGCGGGTCTTCGACGCCGTCAAGGAGAACAACTGGAACTTCTCGATCAACAAACAGCCCCAGCTGAAGTCATCGACCTTCCACTGAATACCCCAACCAGTTAACACCAGGATCGTTCCCACAGGCGCAAGCGGTATTGAAGATTATGCTTTGATTTGTAGAGCTACATGGTTCCGGAGTTCTCTCTTGAGAACCTTCCCAGAACCCGTTTTTGGAAGTTCATCCATGAAAACAATACTCTTTGGCGTTTTCGGCCCAGAAAGATGAAGTCGAGCGAACTCAATCAGCTCTTCCGCTGAACACTCTTCGTTCAAGACAACAACTGCGGAGACCGCTTCTCCCCATTCCTCATCCTCGACCCCGACAACTGCGACTTCGTGTACTAAAGGATGTTCATCTAAGACGTTTTCTATCTCAGCAGGGTAGACATTCACACCACCAGTGATAATCATATCCTTTTTTCTATCGCAGATATAAAAGTATCCATCCTGATCTTTGTAGGCAATATCGCCAACAGTTTGGAAACCATCTAGATGATCCTCAAGGTACTTGTCTTCAGCTTTGTAGTAGGTATCAAAAAGGGCAACGGAACGGGCATAGAGTTCACCAGGAGTATCAGGCTGGTCAATGATTCTGCCTTCATCGTCGATGAGTTGAATTTCAACTCCGGGAGATGGAAGGCCACATGATCCCGGTTTCCGAAGTTGATCTTCTGGCGCTAAGACAGTGCACACAGAAAGTTCAGTAGATCCGTAAACTTCCCAAAGCGAATCAGATGGGAAGTCCCGCAAGTAGGCTCTTTTGAGCGCCATTGTCCAGGGAGCAGCATTTGCAATCATGGATTGCATCGAAGAGACGTCGTACTCGTCTTTGATCTCTTTCGAAAGCGCAGTAATTCGACGAATGGGAGTAGGGGCAGAAAACGTTGCAGAGACATGATGCGTATCGACAAGGCGAAGCCAATCTTTTGGATCGAACGTGTACTGGCAGACGATTGTGGCGCCAACGAGCTGAGCTCTGCGCGCAAATCCAGAAGGACCGGAATGGTAGAGGGGCCCAGTAGTGAGAAAGATAAGCTCCTCCATTTTATCCCAACCGATAAATTCTAAAAGAGCCCCATATTGATTGATTTCTCCACCGACGCGCCGCATCGCACCTTTTGGCTTTCCTGTCGTCCCTGAGGTATAGATCATGGTCAACGCACTATCTGCTTTCCCTTCACTCACAGGAGTTTGTGCATTACCTAACGCTTCTTCCCATGAAAGGATTCCGCTATGGGCACTGGTATCACCATAGGAAATGACATGCTGTAAGGCCGGTAATTCATTCCGGATAGAAACAAGCACAGGAAGGTATGTAGCTTCAATGATAAGAATATGGGCGTCAGCGTGCGACAGTAGATACTTCGCTTCTTCAGGAGTTGAACGGTAGGGAATCGGGACAGAAACCCCACCGGATTTTCGAATTGCATGCATCGCCGTCAGCGTTTCAATACTGTTATTCCCCCACCAAGCTATATGGCTTCCAGGAGCAGCTCCGAGCTTTAAAATCCCATTCGTTAACTGATTAACGAGGTCATTGAACGAGGAATAGTCAATTTTTCGAACGTCGGAGTTAGGGCGGTCATCTATTACTGCTATCCGGTCGCCGACTTTTTCAGCGTGGTAAGTCAGATGATCAATAGTCACATTCGAACCGTACACCCTGAACTTCGATCTATGGAAGTTGAAAAACATTTCATTTATCTTGCGCAGGGTTGACGAACATACCGCTCCTGCCACTAATCTGCTGTTCGTGATCCTTTCTGACAAAACACTTCAAGAACATCTTGATTCTGGACGAATCATTATCGAACCATTAGGGGAAAATGCGATTCAACCTAGCTCAGTTGATCTCCGCATAGACGCCCAGTTCCGGGTTTTCAGAAATCATTCACTTGGAATCATCGACGTTAGAAAAAATCTAGAAGACCTTACAGAACATGTCACAATAACCGGCGACGAACCCTTTATTCTCCACCCAGGAGAATTTGTTCTCGGAAGCACATTAGAGCGCGTCGTTGTCCCAGAAGATCTAGTAGCTCGCCTCGAAGGGAAAAGTAGTTTAGGGAGGCTCGGTCTACTCATCCATTCCACGGCAGGCTTTGTCGACGCCGGATGGGATGGGCAACTTACTCTTGAATTATCAAATGTCGCGAATCTACCAATCACCTTGTACGCAGGAATGAAAATAGGGCAAATAAGTTTCCAACAGATGACAACACCAGCAGATAACCCGTACGGTTCCCAAAATTTAGGATCAAAATATCAGAATCAGACTGGGCCTCGACCAAGCCGATATTGGGAGAACTTTGGAGAAAACGAATAAAAAGACCCTACAAAAAGCATTTTTCCTTTTTGTCCTTGTAGCGGTCCTCGCTCTTTTCTTCTCCGGAGTTTTCGATTTCCTCCACGACCGTGGAAAAGTTGAAGATTTCTTTCAAGACTCTGGCGCGCTTGGCCCCATTATCTACATCTTGGCGTTCATCGCCGCCCAGCCGCTCAGCCTTCCCGGCGCTGCATTAATCATCCCAGCAACGTTCGTCTGGTCATGGTGGGAAGTCCTCATTTACAGCATGATCGGCGGCATAGTCGCAAGCACAATCGGGTTTGCTGTTTCCCGCTGGATTGCCCAAGACTGGGTACGAAAAAGATTACCGAAAAAACTCCTCAAATGGGATCAACGACTCTCCGAGCGAGCGTTCCTATCAGTCGTTGTTTTGCGGCTTGTAACAGGGTACGCGCCAGCAGCTGACTGGGCTTTGGGAATATCAAAGGTCCAATGGAGAGATTTCTTTCTTGGAACCGCCATAGGCCTCGTCCCGATCACAGCGCTCCTAGCTATTTTCGGCGACGATACCGTCAAATGGGTCCAAACAGCTCCTCTAGTCGTATTAGGGATCGCTGCCGCCCTCGGCTGTGTCTTCTTTCTTTTGAAAAAAATCCGCACAAACGACGCGAAAGATTAACTCAGCGTCTACTCGCCTTGAGCAAGTTGCTCCGCCTGATATCTCCAGCTGAATCGATTGAAGCACCCCGGTAAGTCAAATTCCTCTTCGATTGCAGTGACATCCGCATCGGTAAGACGAGCGATTTGAACAAATGTGGTAATACCTCGTTCCACTAACCGCTGGGCACTATAAGGATCAAGGCCCATGATTAGAGAAAGATTATCGGGCGTTCCTGTATCCTCGGGTTCTTCAATACTGTCTGAAGATTCGCTTTCCCCTACTTCAGAAGAGCTAGCGGGACTATCTGAAATAATGGTTTGAGTTCTAACAGCTCTTGACGTTTCAGATTGCGGGACGACTCTTTGGATAGCACCGACCGGGATTAGATCCCCAGACGATAAGGGCTTGATCAAATCATCTGCGGGAACGGAATCAGGCGTAAGAACATTCGGGTTCTCAAGAAGAGCTTTCCTCGAATCCTCAACATCGCTCTCGCCAGCTTCCAAAGCTTCCACAAGATGAATCGCTAAATCAGCGACCTTTACCTCGTCATCTTCTTTGCCAGCGGCCTTCACCCCATCATCCATCATGATGTAACAGAAAGGACAAGCAGTAGCGATACGACTTGCCCCAGTCTCAACCAGTTCACGGGCACGGACATCATTCACTTTTGGCCCGATATCCTCTTCCATCCACATTCGGGCACCACCAGCTCCACAACACATACCTTTCGTACCGTTTTGAGGCGCTTCGACAATTTCCACTCCCGACAAGCTCCCAATAACGTTCCTAGGAGCCATATAGATATCGTTATGCCTACCGAGATAACAGCTGTCATGGTAGACAATACGTTCAGATAGGGTCGCTTTTGACATATCTAAATCACCGGATTCAATCAGTTCTTCCAGAAGCTGTGTGTGGTGAATGACCTCGTAGTGTCCGCCGAGTTGAGGGTACTCATTCTGTAATGTATTAAAGCAATGCGGGCACTGGGTGATGATCTTTTTCACTCCCATACCGTTAAGGGTTTCGATGTTTTGCATGGCAAGCATTTGGAAGATGTATTCATTACCTGAACGGCGAGCAGGATCTCCAGTACAATTCTCTGCTGGGCCCAAGATACTGACGTCGATGCCGGCACGACTCAGAAGTTTCGCCATTGCTTGACTTACCTTCTTGTTCTTATCATCAAAACTTCCGGCACAACCCACCCAATAGAGCCATTCAGATTCGAACGGGTCGCCTCCTGCGATGATCTCGATTCCTTCGATATCTTTCGCCCAATCGGCGCGTTCCGACTGTGATATAGACCATGGATTCCCAGAGTTTTCCATTGCCCTGTATGCATTCCCAAGTTCAGTTGGAAAATCAGATTCCATGAGGGACTTATACCTGCGCATGTCAAGAATTTTGTCGAGGATCTCAATATTTACTGGACAATTTTCATCACAAGCTTTACAGCTTGTACATGCCCATAACTCATCGTTGCTGACCCGGTCAAACATCCAGTTAGCTGGCACCGTGATCTCAGTATCGACACCTATCGGGGGACTCGTCACTGTGTCACCAGTAGCTGCCATCACTTCACCAGTTTTTAACACGATTTCCCTTGGATCCAAAGGCTTCCCGGTAGCGTGCGCTGGGCAGACAGCGGTACACCTTCCGCACATCGTGCAGGCATCAGTATCCAACAATTGTTTCCAAGTGAAATCTTCGATTGTGGAAGCCCCGAATGTTTCTAGCTCCGTCTCCATCAAGTTAGGCAGCGGCTTCATTGCCCCCTTGGGACGTTCACGATCTTTAAGGTACATGTTCAATGGTGAGGTGAACATGTGTCGAAGCATGGTAATAGGGAGGAAAACAAGGAAGCCAACAAAGAAGATGACATGCGCATACCACCATGCCTGATGCCATCCGCTTAAATTGCCTGCACCATCGAAAAGCTTAGCGAGCGGATACCCGATAATGGACCATTTTTCGTATGCGGGTTCGTTTTCTATAGCAACTCGGAACCCTTCAGCGATAAACCCTGTCACCCCTAAACCAAACAGCAATCCTAGGCCAATGGCATGGTCACCTTTTGACTTAATCCTGATTCGATAAGGACGGAATTGCCGTGGCCCGTATCGTCGGAGAAGCGCCCAAGTAACCCCAATGAGAAATAGGGCGCCAGCCACATCACCAATTAACGAATAGCCCTTATAGACCCCCCCATGGAGAAACTTCAGATCATTTGGAAGCTGGTGGTCTATCTCCAATGTGGTCGTAACTCCAAGGAGGACAATGAAAGGGAAATACATTAGGGAATGCATCAACCCAGCGGCCGGATCCCGCATCAGAGTCTTCATATATAATCCAGCGCGGAGATCTTTCGCTCTCCTATGCACGTTCTTCGTTGTCGTCGACCTGTTATCCGGCTGCCCGCGTGTCCAGTTCTTCACCCGTAGCGAGAAATTCCATGCCCCGTAGATTATGAGCGCAGGAATGACACTGTAAAACGCAACTTTGGCAGCTGTGGGAATATTTCCAAAGACTTCACGGTGCACGGGGCTATTCCCATGCTGGTCAAAGATTGCAGCTGCGATCCCTGACAAAGCCGTGAACGCAGCAACAGCTATACCTAGACCAAGGACCCAATCCTGTGGCCGAAAGCGTTTTTTACTTCCCTCATCCATGACTTACTTAAAGTTAGCCTGTTGGCAAGCCAAGAACTGACTTCTTAGGGTTGAAATTTTGGAATTGTGAAGAAAGACACACCATATTTATTGGATATTCCCTACAAATGTGCCCAAAAACAGCACAGAACCAAAAGTTGAGTCAAAGTAACTCAACTTTTTCCTATTTTGGGAATAAACCAGGCCACAAAGTGGTTGATAATAAATGCAGGTTGAGCTGCAAATAAAAATGAAATAGCGCTTCAGCGCCGAATAGGAGACAAACATGGCGAAGGCCGTCGGAATAGATCTAGGAACAACAAATTCAGTGGTCGCAGTGCTCGAAGGAGGAGAGCCCACAGTGATAGCAAATACAGAAGGAAGCCGCACAACGCCTTCTGTCGTAGCATTCGCGAAAGATGGGGAAGTTCTCGTTGGAGAGGTTGCCAAACGGCAAGCAATCACCAACCCGGACCGCACCATCCGTTCAGTAAAACGAGATATGGGATCCAGCTGGAATATTGATATCGATGATAAGTCCTACAATTCCCAAGAAATTTCTGCACGAACTCTCATGAAACTCAAGAGAGACGCCGAATCGTACCTGGGGGATACCGTTACCGAAGCAGTCATAACTGTTCCCGCTTACTTCGATGACGCTCAACGAACCGCAACCCAAGAAGCTGGAAAGGTCGCTGGACTCGAAGTCCTCCGAATCATCAACGAACCCACAGCTGCAGCTTTAGCGTACGGCCTTGATAAGGGCGACGAAGACCAAACGATTCTTGTTTTCGACCTCGGTGGAGGAACCTTCGATGTTTCGGTTTTAGAAATCGGAGATGGCGTATTCGAAGTGAAATCGACTAGCGGAGACACTGAACTCGGAGGCGACGACTGGGACGAACGAGTTATCCAATGGCTAATAGACTCCTTTAATAACGATCATGGAGTTGACTTATCGAAAGACAACATGGCAGCACAACGGCTCAAAGAAGCCGCCGAGAAAGCAAAAATCGAGCTTTCCGCCAGCCAGAGCACCCAAATCAACCTTCCTTTCGTCACAGCAACTGACGCCGGACCACTGCACATGGATTATTCTTTTTCCAGAGCAAAATTCCAAGAGCTCACTTCAGACTTACTAGAACGGTGCCGTACACCCTTCGAACAAGCAATCAAAGACGCGAATCTCTCAAAAAGCGAAATTGACCATGTCATCATGGTAGGTGGCTCGACACGTATGCCTGCAGTATCTGAACTAGTCCAAAGTATGACGGGGAAAGAACCAAACAAGAGTGTTAATCCCGACGAAGTTGTAGCTGTTGGCGCTGCTATTCAAGCCGGTGTGCTCCGGGGAGAAGTAAAAGATATTCTCCTGCTCGATGTAACTCCATTGTCTTTAGGGATTGAAACTAAAGGGGGAGTTATGACCAAATTAATTGAGCGCAATACGACGATCCCGACGAGAAGAACAGAGGTATTTACAACGGCTGACGACAACCAACCATCAGTAGAAATTCATGTCCTCCAAGGGGAACGTGAAATGTCACAGTTCAATAAAACTCTCGGAAAGTTCCAGCTCGTAGATCTTCCTCCTGCTCCAAGAGGGGTTCCGCAAATCGAAGTAACCTTTGATATCGATGCGAATGGTATCGTCCATGTTTCGGCCAAAGACCGAGCTACAGGGAAAGAACAATCCATAACCATAACCGGCCAAACTTCTCTGGAGAAAGACAAGATCGATCAGATGATCGCAGATGCTGAAGCTCACGCAAACGAAGATCGGGAACGACGGGAAGAAGCTGAAGCCCGGAACTCAGCCGATTCGTTAATATATCAAACAGAAAAAATGGTCCGTGAGAATGAAGACAAAATAACTGAAGATGAAAAAGCGGACGTTGAAGAAAAACTCGCTTCCCTAAAAGAAGCACTACAAGGTGAAGGAATCAGCCTTGATGCGATAAAGGAAGCGGTTGAAAATCTTAATACGGCAAGCCAAGGATTTGCCCAACGACTCTATGAAGCAGCTGCGCAACAAGAAAGCGGTGATGAAGCTGATGGCTCAGACGACATCATCGATGCGGAAATCATCGATGAGGAAGAATGAGTGTGAACGAAGACGAAGAAACTACCACTCAGGACGGCCTAGAAGCAGAAGAGTCTGTTTCAGAAGATCCCAATAACACTGAAACCGAAGAAGATGTTGCAACCACCATTGCACTACTGCAATCGGAACGTGATGGTTACCTCTCCGACCTCCAGCGGATTCAAGCAGATTTTGATAATTTTCGACGTCAAGCACAAAAAAGGCAGACCGATTTAACTAAACAGGCTGCGAGTGGAATTGTCGAAAAAATTTTACCTGTTCTCGATGCTTGCGAGGCCGCTGTTCAGCAAGGCGCTACAGATGTAGAACCTATCAAAACCTCTTTGTTGGAAACTCTGCAAGCTAGTGGTTTAGAAATCGTTGGTGTTGAAGGCGAAGAGTTCAACCCAGACCACCATGAAGCAGTTAGCCATGAGCCGTCTGAAGAAACAGAGATATCGATTGTCCATGAGGTGATGAGATCCGGGTACACCTGGAACGGCAGGACGATACGTCCGGCCATGGTTCGGGTAAAGGGCTGACGGATTTTCCACATGGCCTGAAGTCATAGTTCTCGTGCCGGGTAACGAAAGGGGGTCGACATGGATATAAAGCGAGAATGGCTTGAAAAGGACTATTACGCGACCCTTGGGGTATCTTCTGACGCATCTGATAAAGAAATCCAAAGCAGATACCGGAAATTAGCACGAGAACTACATCCTGATAAAAATCCCGGTGATCAGAAAGCAGAAGATAAATTTAAAGAAATTTCGACAGCATATGATGTTGTCGGAAACCCCGAAACCCGTAATCAATACGATGATGTCCGTCGGATGGGGCCATCAGCTATGGGGGGATTTTCTTCCCAAGGAGCTGATTTCGGTAATCTAAATGACCTATTGGGTGGCATGTTCGGTGGAGCCGGAAACCCCTTTGGCGCAGCGGGAAATAATATCCCTAGGTCAGGACCTCACCACCAAGCTCAACTTCGGCTCAGCTTTGATGAAGCCATTGAAGGAATTACCACTTCTGTTACGACCGGAGAAATAGATGGAGCATCTCATTCAGTTAAAATACGTATCCCTGCCGGTGTTGACGATGGAAAACGGATCAGAGTTAAGGGCAAGGGAGGAAAAGGAAGCAACGGGGGGCCTCCAGGCGACTTGATAGTCATCATCAGAGTTTCCCCGCATACGCTTTTCACCAGAGAAGGAAAAACGCTGAGCTTAGACCTTCCAGTTACATTTCCAGAAGCGACTCTTGGCGCCGATATTCAGATACCAACATACGGAGGAGATCCCGTCACATTGAGGCTTCCCCCAGGAACAGAATCTGGAAAAATGTTCCGAGTAAAAGAGAAGGGGATAACTGTCGGCGCTTCGAAAGGAGACCTTCTAGTAACTATCGAAATTGCAATTCCAAAAGAATTAAATGACCAACAGATCACATCTTTACAAGCATACGCACAAACCAATCCAGAGAACCCTCGAGAAGATTTAGGTAATTAATAAAAAGAGAAATAGTGAATCGTCGCTTTAGCTACTTTGTTATTTCTACTGTCGCGGAGATAACTGGCCTCCATCCGCAAACCTTAAGAATATATGAACGTAAAGGACTTCTCCTTCCGGATCGGACAAGCGGAGGAAGTAGAAGATACAGTCAAACCGATATTGATACGCTCACTCGAATACAAGAACTCCGAAAAGCAGGCCTCAATCTCGCAGGCATAAAAAAAGTTTTACTTCTTGAATCCGAGATTAAAGACCTCAAACAGCAGATCTCAGCCGTGCAACTCTGAAGTTAGGCAAAGCACTAACTTATCTTCCTTATCGCCGACGCCCCTATTTAACGATACTATGACTAGCCATGGCCGATGGGTTGCTAGAAGTTCAGGAGATCACAATCCAATTTGGTGGTATTACTGCGCTCGATGATCTCTCGTTCACTATCGAACCAAAGCAGATTTGCGGCCTCATAGGTCCGAATGGAGCTGGAAAGACGACATTATTCAATGTCATCGGTAGAATCTATGACCCGTCTCAAGGAGCCATCGTATTCGATGGGGAAGAGCTTCTCGGCCTTACCTCCCATGAAGTCTCACAAGCTGGTATTTCCCGAACTTTCCAAAATCTAGCCTTGTGGCCAAGAATGACCGTCGCTGAAAATGTTATGACCGGAGCGCATACCCAAGGAAAACAGAACTTTTTTTCAGCAATGACTCGCTTTGGACTCAAACAAGAAGAAAAAGACCTTCGCGATTCAGCTTATGCAGCCTTAGAGATATTGGATCTTCTAGAGCACGCTGAGAAACCTTGTGACGGATTGCCATTTGGAACAATGAAAAGGATTGAACTAGCACGAGCCCTGGTGAACAATCCAAAACTTCTTCTTCTCGATGAGCCGGCAACTGGTCTAACTCACTCGGAAGTAGCCGAATTATCAGAATTAATCATTTCAGTTAGAGAACAATTCAACTTAACAATTTTACTTGTGGAACATCACATGGGGATGGTCATGGGTATGTCAGAAAAAGTAGTCGTCCTTGATTTTGGGTCGAAGATAGCCGAAGGGACACCATCAGAAATACAGAACAACCCCCTTGTTGTCTCCGCCTATCTTGGAGCACCGAAATGACGACACCATTACTTCGTGTAGAAGACCTCAAGGCAAGATACGGCCCTGTTCAAGTACTTCACGGTATCGAATTCAACGTTTTCAAGAAAGAAATCGTTGTGGTTTTAGGGGCAAACGGAGCTGGGAAAACAACGACCCTCCGCTCCATTTCTGGGATGGTAGAAACTAGCGGGCTCATAGAATTTGATGGCCAACCCACCAAGAAATTGAACCCTTCAGAAATTGTTCGCAGAGGTGTAGCCCATGTCCCACAAGGAAGAGGCACATTTCCAGAACTTACCGTTGAAGAGAACTTGAAAGTCGGCGCATTTATCCGAACTGATAAAGATATCAAAACTGACATCGAGGCTTGCTACTCCAGCTATCCGGTGCTCTATGAACGCAAAGCACAGACAGCTGGTTCGCTATCTGGTGGGGAACAGCAAATGCTCGCTGTTTCACGAGCGCTCATGTCACGCCCGCAACTCCTACTCATGGATGAACCGTCTTTAGGGCTCGCCCCACAGATAGTAGAAGACTTATTTACTCGATTTGTGACCATGAACCAAGATCACGGAACCACGATGCTGATAGTTGAACAAAATGCCCAATTAGCGCTAGATATCGCTAGTCGGGCGTATGTCCTTGAATCAGGGGAAGTCACGATAGAGGGTCGGGCAGAAGAACTTGTGAATGACGATGCTATTCGTAAAGCGTATTTGGGGACTTGATATGGATCTACTTCTCCAAAGAATATTTGATGCGATAACCAACGGATCTACCTATGCCTTGATTGCCGTCGCGATGGTTCTTATCTTTAAAGCAACGACGCTTATTAACTTCGCGCAGGGCGAACAAGCAATGTTGGGAGCTTTCGCTGTTCTACAATTATGGAATTGGGGTATACCCATGTGGTGGGCGGTCATCATAGGAATGCTTTTTTCAGCTGCCCTAGCTGCTGGATTAGAACGAGCCTTTATACGAAAATTTGACCCTACGGATCACTTACCTCTCGTCATTATTACATTGGGTCTCTTTTTAGTTATCAACGCCATCGCAGCAATCATTTGGCGTTTTGACCCTCAATCATTTCCCCAGCTTTTCCCATCTGGTAACGCATTCACCTACAACAATGTCCGACTTTCGTGGTATTCCATTTTCGCTTTCGGCAGTTGCGTTCTTGTCCTACTCATCTTCCAAACACTCTTAACAAAGACAAAAGTCGGATTGGCGTTCCGTGCGGTATCTTCCAATTTGGAGTCAAGCAGGCTCAGCGGCATCAATATTGGTCCAACGCTCCAATTTGGCTGGGCGTTAGCTGCCGCCGCAGGAACCTTAGGCGCTTCAATTTATGCCGCAAACCCTGTTCTTCAAATAGAACCTTCAATGATGTTACGAGCTCTCATCTTTTCTGTCACGGCTGCCGCGCTCGGAGGATTAGATAGTTTATGGGGGGCATTAATAGGCGGTTTGACAATTGGGTTTGTCCAGAGTGTCGTCGTCCAATACATCCCTTTTATACCCAATGAGATGAGCCTCTCAGCTGCAGTTGTGGTACTTCTAATTGTCCTTACGCTTCGCCCATCTGGAGTCCTTGGAACAAGAACTGTAGAGCGGGTCTAGGAAAATTATGCTGCAACGAGTACAAAGCACAAATGAGACTAGATCTGAACGAAACTACCAAGTAGCAAAATGGGCGTGCTTCGTTATTTCACTTCTCTTGATAGCTTTCGCCTATGTCGACGTAGGAACAATTTCAATAGGGTCCAATAACTACAACCTGTCTCTTATTCGCCTAAACAAGGCGATAGCGTACACGATTGCGATTCTCGGCCTTCAAGTCGTCATCGGATACACAGGGCAAATCGCCCTGGGGCAAAGTTTTTTCTTTGGAACAGGAGCATATATTTCCGCTTGGCTGATCGCCGATCACTCCTGGCCGTTTCTCCTTACCCTTCTTATCGTCGTTCCTTCATGTTTTCTCCTAGGAATGGTCCTCGGACTCCCAGCCCTAAGGATTCGCGGCCTTTACCTTGCATTACTCACGTTTGGCCTTGCAGCTGTTTTCCCTTCAATTGTCAAACTTGACAAACTCTATAGCTACACCGGCGGAGCAGGTGGAAAACTCACAAGCAACTATAAATTTATCGCTCCAGCTTGGTTGCCTTTTGATGAGGTTGCTCAAGCACTGCAGAAAATACCGCTTCTTGGGGGTTTCTTTGGAGATGGCCCGCTCTCTACAAGAGAAGAGTCACGATTATGGAAATATATCCTTTTCTCTCTTATTGCAGGATTATGTTTCTGGCTGGTCCATAACCTGATTCATAGTCGTCCGGGACGAGCTATGAGGGCGATTCGTGATAATGAAACAAGCGCTGCTACCTCCGGAGTAAATCTCGCGATTACAAAAACTCTTTCATTTGGTGTCGCTTCGGCGCTCGGTGGCGTTGGGGGAGCTATCTATGTAGCTGAGGTTGGCATAGCTTCACCAGATGATTTCAGTTCCTTGGTCGCCATCTACTTGATTGTTGGACTTGTCGTAGGAGGTGTAGGTACTCTCCCAGGAGCCGTCGTGGGCGGACTCATATACGCGCTCGTCCCTGATTGGGCCTCTTCAACCCAATCCATTTCTTTTGTTCCCGAACGGTGGCTTCAAGGACCTACTGGCTCGCTTATCCTCGGGATTCTATTGATCGTCTTGACACTTTTCCTTCCAGGAGGGGTTGTCGCTGGCTGGAGAAGACTAAAAAGCAAAATGATAGCGAAACAATAAGCAGATACTTATCAAATCTCCAACAGATGCAGCGGAAATCGTCAAAAAACGTTGCACAAACTAGAAAAAATAACTATGTTCCTATTTAAGTTCGGGAGGGTCCAAATGAGAAAAACAGTTCTTAATATTTTGTGTATTATCGGCATACTCAGCCTTGTGGCAGCAGGATGTGGAAGCGATGATGGCGCGGGAGTACGATCAGTCGGCGATTCTGAATCTTCATCTTCGAGCTCAGCTTCTTCTTCGGACTCTAGTTCTGTTGCTAGTGAAACGACTTCAGAAACTGAAGAAGACTCATCACCCCCAACGAGCGGTCAGATTGAAATAGCAACCGGAACAGTGCTTGATCTTGATGAATGTCCAGATGACTGGGATCCATACGAAGGTGTCACCGATGACGGCCAGATCCGTATCGGAATCTCATTGCCACAGTCCGGTCAACTTGCGTCATTTGGGACTATCGCCGATGGAATGCAAATCTACTTCGATTTTGTAAACGACCAAGACCCCATCGGTGATTATGAACTCGTTATCGTAGCAAAAGATGACGGCTACGAAGCAGGCCGAACTGTAGCGAACGTGGAAGAGATGCTAGAAACAGAAAACATTCTTGGTTTCGCCGGCGTGATTGGAACTCCAAACAACCTTGCGATAAGGCCAATTACCGACGAAGCATGTGTCCCACAACTATTGAACCTGTCCGGTTTTCCTCTATGGGGTGATCCGGCTAACTTCCCTTGGACAGTCGGGAATATTTTGAACTATGTCACAGAAACAGAAATTTGGTGTCAGCACATCGTCGCTGAGCTCGGACAAGGAGCAACGGTTGCTGCCCTGTTTATGAACAATGACTTTGGAAAGACCTACCAGCAAACGCTTCAAGGCTGTGAAGACCGAGGAGACATCGATCTGATAGCTGAAGAACTTCATGACCCTGCAGCCCCTGACGTGACCAATGAGATGACGACTCTTATCGCTTCAGGAGCCGATGTTTTTGTAGCTGGGACAACTGCAGCGTTCTGTCCCCAAACAGTCGGAACACTCGCAAGTGTCCCATCTTGGCGTCCAATGTTTTTCATGTCATACACTTGCAATAATCTTCCGGCGTATTTCATTCCAGTGCAAGATTTCGCAGAGACTCTTCAAAAAGAAGGCTCAGGGGTGCTGGTAGCGAACTACAGCAAAATATGTGGAGACCCACGGTATGAAAACGACCCTTCGATGGTTCTCACCAGAATGGTGCTAGAGGATTACAGCGACGTCACGTGTGAAGATGGTCAATACTCCGGTGGTATTTTCTTCGCCCAGATAGTCGTCGATATCCTCAGAGCAGCCCACGAGCTACCCGGCGGGGTCAACAGAGTGAATGTCATGGAAGCGACGTGGAATCTCATGGCCCTTAACGACAACCTTCTCGGAGGTAGAATCATTCTCGACGGCACCAACGACGCATATGTTACCGAAGCCGCGCAAATACAACAAGTACAAGTTATTGACGGAAATCTCACATTTACACCCATATCAGAAATTATTGACACAGAAGGGCAAGGAGGGTCATTTGGGGATTAACCCCAAACATGACCCAAATCAGATAATCTCCTCTGCGTCTGGGCATATTTTAGGAAAATATGTCTACAGTGGGTAGGTAAGCGACGTCGAACAAAGGAGACTCGCCTGTGCCATCGACCGTTGTCGTAGGTACCCAATGGGGCGATGAAGGAAAAGGAAAATTCACTGACCTTTTCGCCCAGGGCATGCAGGTGGTTGTCCGCTACCAAGGCGGCCATAACGCCGGGCACACCCTTGTCGTAGACGGGGAAACCACAGCCCTACAACTAATTCCAAGCGGCGTCCTCTACGACCACATCACGCCCGTAATCGGTAATGGCGTAGTCGTTGATCTCAATGTTCTCATAAAAGAGATCGACATGCTAGAAGCGAAAGGCGTAAGCTGCGACCACCTTAAACTCAGTGGCAACGCCCATCTGATACTCCCATATCACCAGGAACTTGATGTCGTTTTTGAACGTCACCTCGGAGCCAATAAACTCGGCACCACAAAACGCGGCATAGGCCCGGCATACGCTGATAAAGCTTTCAGGGTAGGCATACGGGTCCAAGATCTCTTAGATCCAAAAATCTTCAAAGAAAAACTCAATGTAGCCCTTCACGAAAAAGGGCCCTTACTGGCGAAGGTGTACAACCGGTTAACTCCGAACGTCGAAGATCTCGCCTCTACATACCTTGACGACTACTTGCCGCGCATCGCCCCGCTAATTGCAGATACCACAGATTTCATCCATGAAGCACTAGAAGCAGACCAGCACGTCCTTTTCGAAGGCGCCCAAGCCACCTTCCTAGACTTAGATCACGGGACCTACCCATTTGTCACATCCTCAAATCCCACCGCTGGCGGGGCATGCACCGGAACAGGCGTAGGGCCAAGGCACCTCAATCGCATAGTTGGAATAGCAAAAGCCTATACAACCCGAGTCGGTGCCGGACCCTTCCCTGCAGAACTCTTTGACGAAATCGCTGACCATTTCGTCGACGTAGGACACGAATACGGGACAAATACTGGCCGAAGACGTCGCACCGGATGGTTTGACTCCGTTATGCTACGCCATGCTGTCCGCCTTAACTCACTAACTGATATAGCCCTGACCAAACTAGATGTCATGGACACTTTAGAAAGCGTCAAAATATGTGTCGCGTACGACATTGACGGGCAACGAGTAGAGAAAATGCCATATCACCAGACAGACTTTCACAAAGCAAAACCAATTTATGAAGAACTCCCTGGCTGGCAAGAAGACATCACCGGAATTACTAAAGCCGCTGACCTTCCACAAAAAGCCCAAGACTACGTACGAGCTCTTGAAAAATACAGTGGCATCCCCGTTTCTTTAATAGGGGTTGGCCCAGGTAGGAAACAATACGTTGATTGGCAGCAGTGAAGCTACGCGACGAGCGCATGCCGGCAAAAATGCCCAACTCCAACAAAACAAAAAGAGAACACCATGACTAAGGTCGTAATCGTCGGATCGGGCGGGCGAGAACATGCGCTCGCTGATGTGATCGGCAGAGACGCAGACGTTCAGGTAACCCCAGGTAACGCTCTTATCCCCAATTCTGTTGCAACTTCTCCACTGGAAATAGAAGCCGACCTTTACGTCATTGGTCCTGAAGCTCCTCTTGTTGCAGGAATGGCCGACCAGCTACGAAACCAAGGAAAACTTGTATTTGGCCCGGGGCCAGATGGAGCCCAACTGGAAGGTTCAAAAGCATGGATGAAAGACCTCGTTATGGAAGCAGGTGTACCAACCGCCCAGCACGGAACCTTTACTGACCTAATCCAAGCACAAAGCTTCCTCGAGACCATGACAGCCCCATATGTGATTAAAACCGATGGACTTGCAGCAGGGAAAGGGGTACTCGTAACCGACTCGATAGATGAGGCCCTAACAGCAGTAGAAGAATATCTCTCCGGCATCGCATTTGGAGGAGCTGGAGAAAAAATCGTTATTGAAGAAGGCCTCATCGGCCCAGAGATCTCAATACTTGCAATCACTGATGGAAAAAAAGCCGTTGCGCTTAGCCCCGCCCAAGACTTTAAACGCCTGCATAATAACGACCACGGTCCCAATACAGGAGGGATGGGCGCCTATTCCCCAGTCCCAATCGCTACCCCCACCCTTGTAAACGATGTCCTCGACAATTTCATCCAACCAACAATCAACACATTAAATGAACGAGGTATCGACTACCGAGGAGTGTTATATGCAGGACTCATGCTCACCAGCGAAGGCCCAAAACTCCTCGAATATAACGTCCGATTCGGAGATCCTGAAGCCCAAGTAGTACTACCACGGTTCGAAACCAGCTTAACGAAACTCCTTATCGAAGCAGCGAGCGGAGACATAAAAGCAGAGCCAACATTCACCTCCGATGCAATGGTCACAGTAGTCTGTTCGACTGAGGGATACCCAACAACCCCAAAAGTCGGTGACCCTATTACAGGAATAGAAGAGGCGACCCACACGCATGGAATAGAAAACGTCTACGCCGCCGGTCTCGACCTCAATCAGAAAGAACAGCCAATCACTGCCGGAGGAAGAGTCCTCGCCGTAACTGGACGAGGTAACACAATCCAAATAGCCCGCAAAAACGCTTATATAGGAGCTGATAAAATCCATTGGGACGGGCTACATAAAAGACAAGACATCGCAGAGGGTATTTAAATGACGCGTATTATGGGGATTAGCACCAGGTCATCAAACAACCTACGAAAAGGAACATGATATGAAAGTTGGAATCCTGATGGGTTCGACATCAGACGAATCCAAAATGCTTAAAGCAAAAGAAACACTTGAAGAATTTGGTATCGAATGCGACTGGCGAGTCCTATCCGCTCACCGTAACCCGCACCAAGTCGTTGAACTTGTAGCATCAGCTCGAGAAAACGGCTATGTGGCATTTATTTGCGGAGCTGGAATGGCAGCACACCTAGCAGGGGTAGTAGCAGCCCACACCACACTTCCCGTTGTCGGAGTTCCAATGTCAGGCGGAGCATTAAATGGTCAAGACGCACTTTATGCAACAGTACAAATGCCCAAAGGAGTTCCCGTCGCCACAGTCGCAATCGACGGATCTCAAAATGCAGCTCTGCTAGTCGTCCAAATGCTAGGAATTACCAACGAAACGCTTGCTGAGAAGCTAGCAGCCTACAAAGAAGAAATGGCAAAGAAGTGAACACCCCTAATGTTTTAGCTACACGATACGCAAGCAAAGAAATGGTGGAACTTTGGTCTGCAGAAAACAAAATTATTCTCGAACGTGAACTATGGGTTGCTGTTCTTCAATCCCAGAAACAACTCGGACAACAAATACCTGATGGAGTAGTAGAAGATTACAAAAAAGTCATCAATCAAGTCGACCTTGATTCAATAAATGACCGAGAACGAATAGTTAAACATGATGTGAAAGCCAGAATCGAAGAATTCTGCGCACTTGCAGGGCATGAACATATCCATAAAGGAATGACATCCCGTGACCTTACTGAAAACATCGAACAGCTCCAGATTCGTCAATCATTGGAACTCATATGTCATCAAGCAGCAGCAGCACTTCACCTACTTTCTCACAATGCTAGAACCTACGCAGAAACAGCGGTGACTGGAAGGACCCATAACGTTGCAGCCCAAGTGACGACCTTAGGGAAAAGATTCGCTACAGCTGCTGAAGAAATGCTTCATGCCTTCACCAACCTCGAACAAACACTTGCCAACTATCCTCTCCGAGGGATAAAAGGTCCCGTCGGAACTCAACAAGACCTCGTCGACCTCCTTGGAGGACAAGAAAAAGCAGAGCAATTAGAAAAACAGATTAGAGAATATCTCGGTTTCAATCAGACCCTTGAAAGCGTCGGTCAGGTTTACCCGCGCTCTCTTGACTTCAACGTAGTAAGTAGTCTTGTACAACTCTCCAGTGCTCCAGCAAACCTTGCGAAGACGTTACGACTCATGGCGGGACATGACCTAGTTACAGAAGGATTCCAAGAAGGCCAAGTCGGTTCTTCAGCAATGCCCCACAAAATGAACATGCGATCATGCGAGAGAATTTCCGGCCTCTCACATGTTCTCCAAGGACATTTAACGATGGTGACGTCCCTTCTTGGAGATCAATGGAACGAAGGAGATGTAAGTTGTTCAGTGGTTAGAAGAATAGCTCTACCAGATGCATTCCTCGCGATAGATGGGCTCCTCCAGACGTTCCTATCAGTCCTAGAAGACTTCGGCGCGTATCCAAAAGTCATAGAACGAGAACTCAAACATTACTTACCTTTCTTAAGTACTACTCGTATTCTCACCGCAGCTACCCAAGCCGGCTTAGGGAGAGAGGAAGCACACGAAGCAATAAAAGCCCATGCAATATCCGCTGCCCTCGACCTCCGCGACAACGATGGCGGAGAGAACACTCTTCTCCAACGAATAGCCGAAGACCAAAATATTCCCCTCACTTATGACGAATTAAAAAATGCAATAGCCAGTCCCGAAATAGGGAGAACAGATGAACAAATACAAGCTGTAGACCGAAACATCCAAGCAGTTCTCGAGAAATACCCCGAATCTAGATCATATACACCCGAAACAATCATTTAGCAGGCCCTATGACACGTCCCCCAGCTTACGAGCTAGACCTCCCACACGTATATTCTGGAAAAGTCCGCGATATTTATGATGCTGGTAACGGTAATTACCTTATGGTTACCAGCGACCGGATTTCAGCCTTCGATGTGGTTATGAAACAGACCGTCCCTAACAAGGGACGAGTACTTATGGCAATGTCCTCCTTCTGGTTCAATCACCTATCTAGAACAATGCCCTCTCACCTTATCTCAACAGATTTAGAAGATTTCCCTGAACCGGCCCAACTTCCTGAAATATCCGGACGGTCCATGCTCGTCCGCAAAGCTGAAATGCTTCCCATCGAATGCATCGTCCGCGGGTACATTACCGGTTCCGCCTGGAAACAATACCTGTCAGACGGAACAATGAACGGCATACAGCTCCCAGAAGGACTCCAAGAATCAGACCAATTGCCGGAACCTGTCTTTACCCCCTCTACAAAGGCAGAAGATGGGCTACATGATGAAAATATTTCATATCAACAAGCAGTCGAAATCATCGGAGCTGAACTCGCCGAAGAAGTACAACAAAAATCCATAGAGCTATACAAAGCTGGAGCATCTCATGCTCTTGAACGAGGGATAATCATCGCTGATACAAAATTCGAAATGGGTTTCATAGACGGCGAGCTCGTCGTTGCAGACGAAATGCTCACGCCAGATTCATCACGCTTCTGGCCTCAAGCGGACTGGAAACCGGGGACGACACCACCATCGTTCGACAAGCAGCCAGTCCGTGACTACCTCGAAGGACTTACATGGGATAAAGCACCTCCACCGCCTGAACTCCCATCAGATGTCATTGAAGCAAGTTCAAAAAGATACCAAGAGGGTTACGAACGTATAACGGGTCAACTTCTCACAGAGTGGCCCAGTCTTGAGGGAAGCGTCTAGCTTCAAAGAAAGATTCATACGCAAAATGGTAGATTATCGCAAAACCTTTTAGAATTACTCTCTATGGGAAAACAAAAGAAAAAACTCAAACCCGGAGAAGCAAGAGAACAAGGACCTTCTTTACGCGATGAACTTCTCCGAGATCCCACGACACCTCCAGCCCCATTACTTGAAGAATCATATGATTTTCTCGGAGATGAAGATATCTCCTTCGAAAGCTATATCTCTTCCGACTTTGCCCAAGCCGAATATGGAAAATTATGGAACAAAGTCTGGCAATGGGCCTGCCATGTAGACCATATTCCCGAACCAGGAGATTACTTTGTCTATGACATCGGAGACCTATCTTCTCTTATCGTGCGGACCTCAGATGGAGACATCAAAGCGTATTTCAATGCATGTATGCATCGAGGAACGCAACTGAAACAACCGGGAACATGCGGATTCAGCAAAGAACTCCGTTGCCCTTTCCATGGTTGGGCATGGTCTCTTGAAGGACAACTAGTGGACCTGCCACAAGCATGGGACTTCCCCCACGTCACACCTGAGTCGCATCAACTTCCTGAAATGCCAGTCGAAGTATGGGAAGGTTTCGTTTTTATCAATTTTGACCAAGAAGCTGAACCCCTTCACGAGTATCTAGGGGTACTTCCAGAACACTGGAAAGATTGGGGACTAGGCGAACGGTACATCGAAACCCATATTCGCAAACATCTCCCATGTAACTGGAAAGCCGCAGCAGAAGCATTTATCGAGGCATACCATGTTCGAGAGACACACGCGACCGGACAACTTGGAGACGAGGTCACCACCCAATATGACGTCTTCGGACAAAACGTATCCCGATTCATTCACACCCGGGGGTTAAATAGTCCCCTAAGAGAAGTCCAACGGACAGAAGATGAGCTACTTGCGAGGATCAGTGGCCGTACTCTAGGAGAGGGAGATCTTACGTTACCGCCGGGAGTCCGTGCTCGTGACTATTACGCTAATCACGTTCAAAAAACGATGGGAGAACGATACGGGTATGACTTTTCGGACCTCAGTGAATCTATAACCCTTGACAGCATCGAATACTATCTATTCCCCAACGCCTTTTTCTTTCCGGGTTTATCTCTTCCGATGGTCTACAGGTTCCGTCCGGATCCTGCTAGCCCTGACTTCAGCTATTTCGATTTACTCTTTATGCGCCCTCGCCCTCCAGAAGGTGAAGCCCCACCTCCTCCAGAAGTCGTTGAATTAGGGATTGAAGAAAGTTATTCAATCGTTGAAGGCGTCGGCCCACTCGGGCGAGTTTATGACCAAGACACAGCAAATCTTGCTGCACAAACACGTGGGTTCAAATCAAGTTTCAAACGTGGACAGACGCTTGGAAATTATCAGGAAATCAGAGTCAGGCACCTGCAGCAACGTGTGAGATCATATCTAGACGCATAAATATCATAAATATAAAATCTCGAGCGAAGATACTCACTTTCATCACCGAGCTGTGGCAGCATTATCAAATGGTTTATGATGCCTGTGTAGAAGTAAAGCTCCGTGAGGGGATAGCCGACCCTCAGGGTTCCACTATTGAGAAAGCTACGGATAATTTAGGTTTCGCTGGGATCACCAACGTGCGCGTAGGTAAATGTATCCGTTTCCAGGTTGAAGCAGGAGACGAAGAAGAAGCTAAGAACATTGTGAGCGAACTATGCGACCGCTTCCTAACAAATCCTGTCATCGAAGAAGCAGTGATTGAAATTCAGGTAGTCGGGTGAACCAAAATATAGGCGTAGTTGTTTTCCCCGGATCAAATTGTGAGAAAGATGCGATGGAGGCGCTTGCAGATCTAGGCGCTACTCCACTTTTACTATGGCATGCAGATAGTGACCTCCAAGGGGTAGACGCAGTTGTTATCCCCGGAGGGTTCGCCCACGGTGACTACCTTCGGCCCGGAGCGATCGCACGATTTTCACCAGCGATGGAAGCAATCATCGATTTCGCTCACAACGGAGGCCCCGTCTTAGGTATCTGCAACGGGTTTCAAGTACTAACAGAGGCAGGACTTTTACCAGGGGCGTTGCAAAAAAATGCTGGACTTAAATTCCTCTGTAAAGAAGTTGAATTACAGGTAGAAAGCACTAACTCTGTACTTACAAACATGACCTCTAAAGGCCAAACCCTGAGAATTCCCATAAATCATTTTGAAGGGAACTTCACCTGCACCGATGAAACGCTCATCGAATTGCAGTCACAAGATCAAATCATCCTCACATATAGAGAAAACCCAAACGGTTCTATGGCAAACATTGCAGGGATCTGTAATACCACAAGGAACGTCGTCGGCTTAATGCCCCACCCAGAACGAGCATGCCATACGCTGCTAGGAAGCACTGACGGACGTATCCTTTTAGAAAGTTTCATTCAGGGGGCACATGCGGCGGTCTGAATACCAGAAACGACAGGGAAGGGCCCTCTATGGATGATCAACTCCATCGAAGTCTCGGTCTAACAGATGATGAACTAGCAAAGATCATCGAAATTCTCGGAAGAGACCCGAACCATCTTGAACTCGCGATGTACTCAGTTATGTGGAGTGAACATTGCTCCTACAAGTCGTCGCGCATACACCTCAAACGCTTACCTACCGAAGGTAAAAATGTCCTAGTAGGGCCAGGAGAAAATGCTGGAGTGATTGACGTAGGTGACGGGATAGCGATCGCTCTACGAATCGAAAGTCATAATCACCCAAGTTACATAGAGCCATATCAAGGTGCAGCTACTGGGGTTGGGGGTATCATCAGAGATATTTTCACCATGGGTGCACGCCCTATAGCAATCATGGACCCATTACGGTTCGGGCCCTTAGAAGACGCGCGAAGCAGATGGGTAGCTGAAGGTGTTGTCAGTGGCATTTCAGGGTATGGAAACTCTGTCGGCGTGCCCAATGTAGGCGGTGAGATAGTCTTCGACGAGACCTACAAAGGAAATCCATTAGTGAATGTTCTCTGTGTAGGAATATTACCGAAGGAACGACTAGTGCTTGGGCAGGCTTCCGGAATAGGAAACCTCGCCGTTCTACTCGGCTCAACAACGGGAAGAGATGGAATCGGCGGCGTGAGCGTTCTCGCATCAGCCGGATTTGGAGATGAAGAAGAAGATGCAGAGAAAAGACCAAGCGTTCAAGTAGGGGACCCCTTTGAAGAAAAACGGCTTATCGAAGCTTGTTTAGAACTTTTAGATGAAGGGTTAGTCGTAGGAATCCAAGATCTAGGCGGAGCAGGGTTAGCGTGTGCGGCATCGGAAACAGCTTCCAGAGGAGGCGTTGGGATGGATTTCAATGTTTCAGCAGTTCCGCAAAGAGAATCAGGTATGCAGCCATTCGAAATCATGACAAGTGAATCTCAAGAACGCATGCTAGCGATCGTAGAGCCAGAGAATCTAGAACAGGTTTTCGCTATATGCAACAAATGGGAAATACGGTCATCCGTGGTTGGGAAAGTAACACCCTCTGGAGCACTTCGAATCGTAGACGATTTTGATGGTGAAGTACTTGGCGAAGTGCCAGCAGCATCTCTTCATGAAGATGCCCCATTATACGAACGTCCTATTTCCGAACCTGATGATATGGATACTGCTATTACCGATCAGGCAACAACACTCTCTGGACCAGAGAAAATCGAAGATGACCTGTTTGATTTACTCATGAGTCCGCAGTGGGCAACTTCCCAGTACGATTCACAACTTTTCCTGAACACTGTTGTTGGCCCCGGAAGCAATGCTGCTGTTTTACGACTAAAACACCCCACATCAGGAGAAGATACTGGGAGAGGTATGGCACTTACTACCGACGGCAACCACCGATGGTGTGCTATCAATCCGCGGATTGGATCAGCGATGACAGTGGCGGAATCAGTATTGAATCTCGCTTGTGTAGGTGCAGTACCACAAGCATTGGTTAACTGTTTAAATTTCGGCAACCCTGAAAACCCCGTTGTAATGTGGCAGCTAAGTGAAGCGGTTGATGGGATGGCTGAAGCCTGTAATGCATTTGATCTTCCAGTAGTAGGAGGAAATGTATCACTGTACAACGAAAGCCAAGGGACAAATATTGACCCAACTCCAATTGTGGGCGTCATTGGTTTAATTAATGATTTGTCTAAAGCTCCTCCAGGTCTCACGTGGAATGATGGTGACCGCATCATTCTTCTAGGGCCAGAAGCCAATGGTTTAAATGGAAGCGCATGGGCATTCATGAAAGGACATCGACGCGGCTCACTCGACCCAATCGACTTTGATCTACATAAACGAGTGTGCGCATTAACCAGAGACCTAGTTACAAAAGAACTTGTCACTGGACTTCATGACATATCGACAGGAGGCCTTGGCGTCAGTGCAGCTGAGATGGCTATCAATTCTGGCGTTGGGTGCACATTAGCCCGAACCCCTGACCACATTGCGTTCTTTTCCGAGTCGCCCTCTCGGGTCATCTTGGCTGTAAACCCTGAATTGCTCACAGAGGTAGAGCAGCTCGCAGCAGAATACGATGTTCCCCATGAAAGAATAGGACTAGCTCATGGGGAGATATTCACGGTAAAGAACCTACTTACAGTTCCCGTCAAAGACCTCCAAGAAAAGTGGGACAATCGACTGTCCGATGCCTTAGATGGTGGAACTACGCAGGGATAAAACCTTTCTTACTAGAGGTTCTTCCCCTACTTCTTTTCAACGTCTAGATGTAAGGCAGCTAATCCGCGCAGGACATAACTTGGTTCGTATTCAAAAGTATTCTGAGCGCTAAAGCTTGGAAGGTTAATCCGTTTTCCGAGCTCTTCGAATGCGACTTTTCCTTCAAGACGAGAAAGAGGAGCACCAATACAGAAATGATGCCCCTTGCCGAAAGCGAGATGCTTGCTCACATTCTCGCGATCAGGGATAAATTCCTCTGGGCAAACGAACTCTTGATCATCTCGATTAGCAGCTGCAAAAACTACCCAGATACGCGCACCTTTCGGTATTTTGATTCCCTCGATTTGTGTTTCTTGAGTGACAGTTCTGAAAAGACCTTGAGTAGGAGATGAAGCGCGAAGGCCTTCTTCAACGATTCCATATGCTATCCCATCCGGATCATTTTCAAGTTCTTCCCACCATTGTGGATTCTCTATTAAAAGGCGCATCGTTTCGTTCAAAAACTTTGTTGTCGTTTCGTTTCCTGCGACCATCAGTTGTCGGATGATTCCATAAACTTCGGGAAAGTGCAGCTTCCTAGTTTGACCTTCTGGAAGGTCGGGATCATTAAAATCAGCGTGTGTCAAGTCCGAGAGTATGTCTTCTTGAGGGTTCACAATCCTGTCTTCATATTCAGAAAACCAATAATTTTGACAATCGACAATAGATTCAGCTTTTTCTATTCTCATTTCCTTTGAGGGATTAGCCCCTAAATCATAATTATTCGCATCGGACCACCATTTAACCTTGTTCTCAACTTCTGGAGACATGTTCAACGCATAATGGATTACCTTCACTGGAAGTGGGGTAGCAAAGGCCTCATCAAAATTGATCGATCCACTCTTTGGGAACTTTTCAATCAGGTCAATGGCAATTTCACGGACTTTATCTTCATATCCTCCAATTTTTCTCGCTGAGAACGTTCGAGAAACGAGCTTGCGGTAGCGCGTTTGATAAGGAGGGTCGATAGTTAACATCGTCTCAGCACGCGGCCAGCCCTTTGCCAAGATCGCATCTATCTCATTTTGAGTTTCGACATCTTCTGTCGGGACTTTAGCGTTAGATCTTTCTGATGAAAAAGTCTCTGTATCCCTCACAATTAAATTGACGATGTCCATTCGAGATGCGATATAAGTCTTTGTCTGCTCGTGGTAGAAAAGAGGCCCTTGTTCCCTGAGGGCAGCGTAATGAGGGAACGGGCACTGCTGCACCTCATAATCCATAGGGTCGTAGTTATCTAAATCAACTTGAACGCTAGCTGCCATGGTTGCCTCTAGCGTTTTTCAATTTCAAGTTCCAGCCCAGCTAAACCTCGAAGAACATAACTAGATTCATATTCAAATGTGTTGCTTTCCGAGAATGCAGGAAGTTTTAGTCTCTTTACCAACTCTTCAAAAGCTACCTTTCCTTCAAGCCGTGACAAAGGAGCCCCAATACAGAAATGGTGGCCCTTACCGAAAGCAATATGTTCTTTAATGTTCTCACGGTTGGGATTAAAGGATTCAGAATCGCTAAACGTGTTTTCATCCCTGTTCGCTGCTGCAAACATGACCCAAACCCGGGAGCCTTCTGGAACAGGTATTCCATGTACTTCAGTATCTTGAGTCACTATGCGAAACAAACCCTGATTAGGTGAAGACATTCTTAGACCTTCTTCAACAACGCCGTAGACGTTGTTTTCGGGGTCTTCTTCAAGAGCGTGCCACCATTTCGGCTCGTCAATGAGAATGCGCATTGTCTCATCAAGGAATTTTGTTGTTGTCTCATTACCAGCGACCATCAATTGCTGAATAATGCTGTATATTTCTGAAAACTCAAGTTTCCTTGTTTCTCCTTCGGGTAAATCAGGATCATCGAAATCAGCATGAGTAAGCCCAGAAATAACATCATCCTGCGGATTTTCTAAACGCTTCTCATATTCTGAATGCCAATACTCTTGATTTTGCATTTGCTCAGTAATAGCGCTGATCCATTCTTCATGTGACAACTTATTACCTATGGCTGCGGTTGCAGCATCTGACCAACCTCGTACCTTGTCCTCAACCTCAGGGGCCATATTAAGAGCATCATGTATGACTCGAACTGGGAAAGCCACGGCAAAGTCGTTATGGAAATCGATAGTTCCTTTGTCAGGAAAAGCTTCAATTAGGTCTATAGCGATTTTTCTGATGGAATCTTCAAGGCTTGCTATTCGCCGTGCAGAAAATGTTCTTGAAACAAGTTTCCGATAGCGGGTATGGTACGGGGGATCAATTGTAAGCATTGTTTCTCGACGCGGGAAACCCTGACTCTGTATCTCAGCAATAGCTTTCAAAGTCTCAGGATCTGGTTTCGCTGTCGTACTTGCCATCCGAGAGGAAAAAGTTTCAGTGTCACGAAGGATTTCGTTTACCACATCCAACCTTGACGCAAAAAACATGTTCGACTGTTCATGAAAAAACAATGGCCCGTGATCTCGAAGCGCCGCATAATGATCGAAAGGGCATTGTTGGACTTCGCGATCCATTGGATCGTAAGTACTTAGGTCAATCTCTGTCATCAGAATCCCCTTATCTTTCCTACAGATGACTCTATAGCAAACAAGGCCCATCCGGCCATATTACCGATACAACAAGAAGCATATATTAGGTCGCTCCGGAGAAAAAGTTTCAAACTTCTTGAAGCAATACTCTGCAATGAGAGGTTTTGTCTGCGAGAATTCCATAGTGGTGGAGGAACAAACTCATCTTGGCGATGATTCGCCGCGCGAAGCTTGTGGAGTAGTAGCTATCTACGCTCCTGGCCAACCAGTAGCGCACCTCAATTACTTAAGTTTGTATGCCCTTCAACACCGAGGACAAGAATCAGCCGGAATAGCGACAAGCGATGGCGAAAGAATAACAGTAGTAAAAGATATGGGCCTCGTTTCCAATGTTTTCAACGACCGTATTTTGGCAGGTCTTGACGGGCATTTAGGAATCGGGCAAACCCGTTATAGCACCACGGGATCTTCATCATGGAGAAATGCGCAGCCTGTATATCGAGGAGCCGCTGAACGTGAATTTGCCCTAGGGCATAACGGGAATCTAACAAATACCGAAACTCTCGCGAACGAATCTGGAATGCTTCCAGGGACGATTGCAAGCGACAGTGACCTTATAGCTGAGCTCATAGCCACAAAAATAGGGGAAGGAGCAGATCATAATTCTTCAGATGGTCGTGAACTTGAACGGGCCCTCCTCGACGTCCTCCCAAAACTTGAAGGGGCATTCTCACTTGTGCTCATGGATGAAGCAAACATAATCGGGGTACGCGACCCGAACGGCTTCCGCCCTTTATGCCTTGGGAAATTAGAGAATGGTTGGGTTATGGCATCGGAAACCCCCGCCCTAGACATCATCGGCGCTCACTTCGTGAGAGAGATCGAACCCGGAGAAATGGTTATCGCTAGTGCAACAGGAGTTAAGTCAATTTACCCGTTCACATCAGACCGAGTTGACCCGAAACTCTGTTTATTTGAATTTGTGTACTTCTCAAGACCGGACAGCCAACTGTACGCCCAGAGCGTGCACCACGCTCGGGTGCGTATGGGAGAACAACTAGCTACACAAGCACCAGTAGAGGCGGATCTTGTAATGGGAGTTCCAGAATCTGGAATTCCCGCGGCAGAGGGGTACTCAAGACAAAGCGAAATTCCATATGCCCAAGGACTCGTAAAAAACAGGTATATCGGTCGGACATTCATAGCACCGAATCAAGAACTTCGCTCACTAGGCGTTCGGATGAAGTTAAACCCTCTACGCGACACTATCGAAGGGAACAGACTAGTTGTGGTCGACGACTCAATCGTTCGGGGAACAACTACAAAGGCAATGGTACGGATGCTTAGGGACGCTGGCGCAAAAGAAATACATATGCGTATTTCTTCACCCCCATATCGCTGGCCATGTTTTTACGGCATGGACACTGGATCAAAATCTGAATTACTCGCAGCAGATTTAACAGTTCAGGAAATCAAGGAGTATCTCGATGTTGATTCCTTGTCTTACCTGACCCTAGACAGGCTCATTGAAGCTACAGGAACCCACAATTCCGGATTTTGCACCGCATGTTTAACAGGAGAGTACCCCGTCGATATCCCAGAAAACTTAACGAAGGAAGTTCTTGAAACGCGAAACCATGAAAAACAAACTAGTGAAGACCTTACTGTTGGAGACGGGCAGACTCTTTTCTCTCCGACAACATTAAACCGGGAGTAACGTGGATACATCTGAGACGCAGGACACCGGGCATACATACAAAGATGCAGGAGTGGATATCTCCGCCGGTGAAGAGGCGGTCAGACGCATCAAAGGTCTAGTCCAGTCAACCTACCGGAAAGAAGTCGTAGGAGATATTGGAGGCTTCGGAGGGCTGTTTGATATCTCGAATTTACCTCAGGAAAAACCCGTGCTCGTGTCCTCTACAGATGGAGTAGGAACAAAAGCACTAGTAGCGAACATGGCCGATAAGTACGACACCATCGGTATCGACCTTGTAGCCATGTGTGTTGATGACCTTGTATGCATCGGCGCTGCCCCTCTCTTTTTCTTAGATTATATGTCCGTTGGAAGCCTTGACCCTGAACAGGCCCACGCACTGGTAAAGGGAATAAGTAATGGATGCCTTGAGGCTCGATGTTCACTCATAGGGGGAGAAATGGCTGAACATCCCGGGACGATGGAAGCCAATGCATTTGACCTTGTAGGGTTCACCGTTGGAGTTGTAGAAGCATCCAAGATGATCACCGGAGAAAACGTTCAGGTTGGTGACAAGTTAATAGGGATCCACTCTCCCGGATTACGAAGTAACGGTTACTCACTTGCCAGAAAACTATTTTTTGATATTGCTCAAAGATCTCTTGACTCTCCCGCATGGCAAGGATCTGAAAGCAGCCTTGTCGAAGAACTTCTCCTTCCTTCAGTTATTTATACTCCAACAGTTCTAGAGACAATAGAAGAAGTCGGAGTCAATGCGATAGCGCATATTACCGGAGGAGGCATCCCCGGCAATTTAAATCGTGTGCTTCCTTCTCACCTAGATGCAGTTGTAGACCGTTCGACATGGGAAAGCCCAATGATATTCCAGGAATTACAACGAATCGGAAACGTAACCCAACCTGAGATGGACAACGTTTTCAACATGGGGGTCGGGATGGTCCTTGTCGTTTCCGCTGACAAAGTATCTCCAGCGTTAGACTCCATAGTAAGCAACGGCCATAAAGCTTTCGAGATTGGGGAAGTAATGGATTCTGGAACTGGCTCAGTAAGAATGGAATAGCTAAAGCACTTTTGGCTTTACAAAAATGATGCGAGAACTTCCCCCTATCACTGCAGTCACTTATGACTACTGGAACACTCTCATAGGGGAGACGACTGCTTCAATCACACGACGAAAGAATCTTTGGACCGAAGTACTACTTGATGCCGGTTATGAAGTCTCTGAAGGGCACCTAGATAAAGCATTTTCCACAGGTTGGCAGTTCTTTGACAAGCGCTGGAGAGAGAATACCCAAACTCGCCTCCAAGAGGTGGTGTCGCAAGCTATCAAGGAGCTCCCTTTCGAAATAGCACCCAAATTGTATTCAACACTTGAAGACGCTTACCTTGAAGCTTCAAGAATAACGCCGCGTTCACTACTTCCAGAAGTTGAGCAAACATTAACAAAACTGAAAGAAAAAAAGGTTCTAATTGGGGTTATTTGTGATGTCGGCACTATTCCCAGCTCCCTCCTTGAAAAATGGTTAATGGAGTTAGGAGTTCATGCTGCTTTCGACTTCTTCGGATTCTCAGATCGAATTAACGTTTATAAACCCCACCCCCAGATATTCAAAAAAACGTTAGAGGCGCTAAAAGTTCAGGATCCTTCAACCGCCGCGCACATCGGAGATTTGAAAAGAACGGACGTAGCAGGTGCACGAACAGCAGGAATGAAAACAGTTAGATACATCGGGTCGAGAATCGATGAAGAAGAAGGGGAGGAAGCTGATTACGTTTCCGACAGCCATCTTGACATAATCCAATATCTCGGCCTCAACGAGTAAAACGACAATAAGTTATGAGAAATATGGAATGACATGTTCGCCGTATTGGCGGATCGTCTCCATCGCAACCTCATGAGGTACCCCACCCATCTGCATGATGCACATAATTTCATCAGCACCTGCCTTTTCCAACTCTTTGACATATCGAATAGCGTCATTCCGGTCGCCATAGGCGTGATCAATATTGAATGGACCAGTTGAAGCAACCACGGACGGGAGAGGGTGGCCCCCTTCAACCATAAAAGCTTCTACGCGCTCTTTAGCGTCGTTAACAGCATCACGAATATCTACATCGCTAGGCACAGGTTCAGGCAGAGGTGTTCCTATATTCCAATGCTGGATAGATTCAGCAAAAAATTTTTGACCCCTCGCACCAATCTGAAACGCTTCTTCAGCATCGTCAAGAACGATTGTTGGGCAAAGCGCGGATAGAAAATTTGTAGGTGTTTTTGAAATACAGTCACTATCTGAACGGGAAGCAATCGCATTATCGTAAATTTTCCGAAGTTCGGCTACTTGGGAAGGTCCTGAAAAACCTAATACCAAAGCCCCTAGTCCACACTCCGCAGCCAGTCGCACAGTGTCATCTTTCGTACATGCCATAAATAGTGGTGGGTGAGGGAGTTGGATAGGTCGAGGGATAACAGAGCGTTCAGAAATAGCAATACTACCATTCCACTCAAACGTCTCATTCTCCCAACATTGGCTCAGAATCTGAAGAGATTCTTTCACTTGCGGGTACGTATCATCACGGTCAACTCCAAATCCAGACATTTCCATCGCTGTGGCACCCCGACCAGCTCCAACGTCCAATCTGCCACCAGAAAGGCTATCGAGCATCGCTACGCGTTCAGCAACACGAAGAGGGTGGTTATAGCCGAAGGGCATACATACAACTCCATGTCCAATGCGGATCGTTGACGTCTTCGCTGCAACCCAGGTAAGGAAAATTTCAGGGGCGCTCATATGAGCGTAATGTTTCAAGCCATGATGTTCAACAGCCCAAATTCGGTCAAAACCCTTTTCTTCAGCAAAGACTGCTTGCTCAACACAATTCATCAACGTTTCACGCTCACCTTCAAGAGAA
>JAQWQL010000058.1 GCA_029244605.1 Acidimicrobiales bacterium
AAGGGAAAATACCCATGTCCGAACAAGCCGAAGCCCACAAGAACGGGGCAAAAGCGCATGTTGAAAGCAACAGAGAAACCAAGAGACGTGACTCTGGAAATAGTGAGAACAGTGAGAATAAAAAACCGAAGATAGGAGATACGCGCCCAGCGCCCGTACCTGGCCAGGCTGGAAAGAACACTCCTGAATCCGAAGGGAAAAACACCAATCGGAAAAGAAGGAAACGTCGTAAATCACGGACAAATGCGGATAACAATAGATCTGCAGCTGGAGCCGGAAAGATTGAACTCGATGAAGCGAACCTTCGGAAAAGGCGCGGGCAGGAACGTAAAGGTAAAGCAGTTGGCCGATATACCATGGCCGTCCATGTTGAAGATGGGGTAACTCAAATTGCTACCTTGGAGGGCCGTTCACTCCTTGAGTTCTTCGTATCTCAGCCGGCAGATGATGTAAGTGAAATTCACGGGAATGTATACTTGGGGAGAGTGGAAAATGTTCTCCCTGGAATGGAAGCTGCATTTGTTGATATAGGCACCCCGAAAAATGCTGTTTTGTACCAGAGCGACTTACTATCAGAAAATGAATCAGGAAAGAAGGGTGCTCCTCGGATCGAAGAAGCCCTAAAGAATAAACAAGTCATTATCTGCCAAGTAACAAAAAACCCCATAGCCCACAAGGGTGCGCGACTTACTCAAGAAGTCTCCCTAGCCGGCCGTTTCGTTGTTCTTGTCCCAAATAGCTCAACATTTGGGATATCTAAACGACTCCGCGAAAAAGAGAGAAAACGGCTTCGTCAAATACTTGAGAAAGCTAAACCTTCTGAACATGGCGTGATTGTTCGAACCGCCGCAGAAAATATTACGAAACAAGAAATCCAAATAGATGTAGAGAGACTTGTAGCACAGTGGAAAGAAATCGAGAGTATGGCAAGTAAAGCTTCTGCTCCAGCTCTTTTGCACAGAGAACCAGAAATGCCATTTCGCGTTATGCGGGAAGAATTCAATAAGCAATACCGTTCAGTTGTTGTCGATGACGAAGGCCTCTATCTCGAGGCAAGTAAATACTTGGAGACTGTTGCTCCCGCCTTGGCCGACCGCATAGAGTTTCACGACCCAGCAGGTGAAGATCTGCCGCTCTTTGAGAAACTCTACGTAAATGAACAGTTGACAAAAGCATTAGATTCAAAAGTCTGGTTGCCGTCAGGTGGATCCTTGATCATCGAGCATACTGAGGCGTTAACTGTAATCGATGTGAATACAGGGAAGAACGTCGGTTCATCAAATCTTGAAGAAACCGTATATAGAAATAACCTAGAAGCAGCGAAAGAAGTAGCTCGGCAATTACGGCTAAGGGATATAGGGGGGATTATCGTGATCGACTTTGTCGATATGGAAATTCAAAAAAATCGTGATGATGTCCTTCGGGTATTCCGTGAAGCTCTATCACGAGACAAGACGCGAACCCAGGTTCTGGGTATTTCGGAGCTCGGACTTGTTGAAATGACTCGTAAACGAATAGGTGAAGGTTTGTTGCAGTCTTACGAGAAGGCCCAAAATTAACATCTGTTTGAATTATCTGCTTCGTTAAGTGTCGGTATTTGATAGAGAAAGTACTAGGCTGGTGACTTATGTATGCCGTAATTAAGACTGGTGGAAAGCAATACCGCGTTGAACAAGACCAAGTAATTAAAGTTGAACTCTTGGGTGATGTTGGCGCTTCTATAAACTTGTCTCCAGTGATGATTGTCGATGGGAAAACAGTTTTAGCTACACCATCAGAGCTCAAAGGAACAAAAGTAACTGCAGAAATTGTCGGCGAGGGCCGCGGTAAGAAAATCAATGGTTTTACATACAAAAATAAGAGCAATCAGCGACGCCGCTGGGGCCACCGCCAAAACTATAATGAAATACGAATCACTGCGATAACAAAGGACTAGCAATATGTCAAAGACTAAAGGTGGCGGGTCTACCCGTAATGGTAGAGATTCAAATGCTCAACGTTTAGGCGTCAAGGCCTACGATGGAACTTTCGTTTCTGCTGGGTCGATTCTGGTGCGCCAGCGTGGAACGCGCTTCCACCCCGGAAATAATGTCGGGCGCGGAGGGGATGACACTCTTTTCGCAACTGCTGATGGCAGGGTAAAATTCGGTTCGCGGCGTGGCAGAAAACTCGTTGACGTCGTTCCTGAATAGCATCTACAGCTGACATTTCTATATAGTCGATCACTTTCGGTGGTTTCAATCTAAGGTAGTACCGTGTCCAATTTTGTTGACGAATGTGGCCTCAACGTAAAGGGTGGTGACGGGGGCGCTGGATGTGTTGCCTTTCGGCGAGAAGCCCATGTCAATCGTGGTGGGCCTGATGGTGGAGATGGGGGCGATGGGGGAAATATTTGGCTAATTGCAGATCACAATACCGCTTCGCTCCTTTCATTTAGAGACTATCCCCACCGCAGGGCAGAAAGCGGGCGTCATGGCGAAGGGAAACGCAAACATGGGGCAAGGGGAGGGTCTATGGAGGTACCTGTTCCAGTAGGGACAATCGTTCGTAATCAAGAAGGGCAAATACTAGCGGACCTCTCTTCGTCAGGAATGAAATGGGTTGCAGCTAGGGGCGGTGAAGGGGGTAAAGGTAACGCAAGGTTTTTAGCTAACAACCGGCGCGCCCCAAGTTTTGCCGAACAAGGAGAGTCAGGTGAAGAGCAATGGCTTAGGTTGGAGTTGAAACTTCTGGCAGATGTTGCGCTAATAGGATTCCCTAACGTGGGGAAAAGCACTTTGATATCCCGAATTTCAGCAGCGCGCCCAAAGATAGCCGACTATCCGTTTACTACATTGGTGCCCAATTTAGGAGTAGTTAAAGCCAGTGAAGATTTTGAAATGGTAGTAGCAGATATTCCTGGGCTTATTGAAGGAGCATCTTCAGGGAAGGGGCTCGGACATCAATTCTTGAGGCATGTAGAGCGGGCGAGAGTCTTAGTCGTTCTTCTTGACTTAGCATCTTATGATGGGACTCAACCGCATGAGCAACTTGAAACATTGTTGACTGAGCTAGGAACCTATAACCCTGAACTCCTTGAAAGACCACGATTACTTCTGGCGTCAAAATATGATGTCAAAGTAGCGGAAATTCCAGACTCCTGTATTCCAATTTCTTCAGTAACCGGATACGGGCTTCCAACCGCACTTGCTGAAATTGAACAGCTAGTTCGCTATGAAAGAAGTCAAACCGTTGTTACAAGTCGTGATGAGGTAATACACCGCCCATTGCCACAAGGAATTCAGATACAGAGAGAAGGTGATAAATTGTTCACAGTTCATGGACGTAATGCTGAACGTGCAGTTGCTTTGAATGACTTAACGAATATTGAAGCCTTGCAGTATGTCCAGGTCTCTCTTGAGCGGCTAGGGGTTAACAAAGCCCTGAAACGAGCTGGAGTTAAGGAAGGGGATATCGTGAGGATCGGCGAACTTGAATTTGAATTCCAAGAAGACGGAAACTTCGACTTCTAGTTACTTCCACGAAAATACAAGAATTTGTACCGTGACCCTGCGACAATAGATATGTGACAGTTGTAGTAAAGATAGGGACATCTTCATTAACAAAAGTTGATGGATCGATCAAACGCGAAGCAATCGCAAAACTCTGTGATGAAGTAGCCGTAGTTAGAGAAAAATATAGGGATATTATTCTAGTTAGCAGTGGCGCTATCGGAGCTGGCTTACCAACGTTAGGTTTTATGTCTGGCCGCCCTGATGATTCGCGTATACTCCAAGCAGCTTCTGCTATTGGGCAGCCAAAACTGATGGCAATCTACGGAGAAGAATTAGCGAGACACAACTTAGGATACGGTCAACTTCTCCTCGCGCCGGATGACTTTTTTATTCGAGATCGTTATCTTCATGCGAGATCAACTCTGCAATCATTGCTAGCAGCTGGGATTATTCCGATTGTTAATGAAAATGATGCTGTTGCAGATGATGCAATAAGATGGGGAGACAACGACCGTATAGCAGCGTTATTAGCTCATCTTGTTCATGCGGAAAAATTGATAATCCTCACTGATACTGATGGTATTTTTACCGCTGATCCTTACTTGAATGAAGAAGCGGATTTTATTTCTGAGATTGACTCAACATCTGAATTAGGAGCGGTCTTGGGTGGGTCTAGTGGAGAGCAAGGTAGCGGGGGAATGAGTTCAAAGTTAGCTGCAGCACGTATGGCCGCATGGTCAGGAGTTACTACGACTATCGCTTCCGCAACTCGAACCGGGGTTTTGCTCGATGCATTGAATGAGGTTTCCGGGACAGGAACTATTGTTCGCCCAAACCTAAGGAAACTATCCGCAAAAAAACTGTGGATAGCATTTGCATTAGAGCCCAACGGAACTCTTCAAATTGATAAAGGCGCTGAGAAAGCCCTTTCTGATAAGGGTGGCTCTCTTTTAGCTGTAGGCGTGAAGCGTATTTCAGGCCAGTGGAAAAGCGGTGATGCAGTCTCTGTTATCAGTGAGGATGGGAATGCTATAGCGCGTGGCTTGTGCGCGGTTGCTTCTGATGACCTTGCGCCTCTCCTTGGACTATCCACTAAAGATCATCCTCAGGGGTTCCCAGAAACTATTATACATCGCGATGTTTTGGTTTTGCTATCTGGCTCGGACGACTAATTTTTTGCTGAGAATTTCGCTAAATCAACTAAGTCACTGGCTGGGTCAGACCCCTTCAAGTAAGACAAGCAAACATATATACTGCCAGTCACGATCAGAAGCGACGGGCCTAATATCAGATTATGGAGGTCATCGAGAATCCATACGAGAACCCCGCCGACCGAACCGCTCACAAGAAGAGGTAATGCCAGACGACGGAGTGGCTTAGGTAGTTGATAAGTCGGAGGAAGGATTTTTACAACGCGTTTTTTCAGTCGTACGTATTCGACCCAGGACCCGCAGGCGCTCCCTAAGGCAAGCCCCACAGCCCCTAGAGCCTGAGGGCCCATGTCGTTTGACCTGATGCCTTCAGGAAGCGGTTTGAATGTAGGCAAATCGCCTATTTTTACTAGTTCATTAATATCGATAGCAAAACGGTCGAATTGGAACATCAAAACCACACCAATTACTCCTGAAATACAAACTCTTAGCGCAGCAAACTTTGCAGGGCCTTTAGTGTCTCCAGCGGCATAGCAGGCATTCTGAAAAAGTCTACTGATGCTAGAAGTAATCAATCCAAAACTATATGCACATAGTATGAGCCAAACGAATAAGGTATCTTCTTCAGTAAAGTTCCCACGTTCGAATAGAGCTCCTATGAGTGGCCTCCCTATTGTTAAAAATGCGATAGTCGAAAATGCGACGTAGAAGGTAATTCGCTCTTGACTGGTTTCCAATCGGTTAAGAACTTTGGCCGTATCCTTTTGGTCACGAGATAATTCCGGAAGGTCAGCAGAGACAATAGACATTGCAAAGATCCCTATCGGAAGAAGGTAGATAATTTGCGCTATGGACAAGCCAGCGAATGCTCCGGCGGCTAAGAAACCTGCAAGAAAAAGATCAAAGAAAGCTGAAAGCTGAATGACTCCACGCCCTAAAAGAGCTGGAGTAAATCTTTTGAAAATATCTTGAACTGGTTTAAGGCGAATTTGAAAACTCGCTCGAATCGTGGGCGCTGCTTTAATCACTGCGGGTAGTTGAATAACGAACTGGAGAAAACCTCCAATCAGAACTCCCCACGCGGCTGCTTTAGCTATATCTGCATCGCTCCAATCCTTTGCCCACGCAAAAATAGCGAGAAATATTTGGGCAGCGTTCCATACGATAGGAGCAGCGAATGAAAGGAAAAACTTTCTATGAGCGTTGAGGACACCTAAGCACCAAGCTGATAAGACGATAAACCCCAAACCAGCCCACATGACACGAACTAGATCAACAGTTAGTTCGAAAGTAGCATCCGGTAAGACGGGCAGGAGGAGTTTAGTGATAGGACGTGCAGCGATTATCCCCAAGAAGACGATTACTCCCGTAAATAATGCAAGGGCAGAGACGACGACTCCAGCAACAACCCCTGCGTCGTCTTTGCTTTCAGCTTCCTCGTCTTCTATGAGCTGGCTATATACGGGAACAAATGATGCCGACAACGTTCCTTCACCTAAAATATTTTGCAATAAGCCAGGAATTTGTAATGCTGCCTTGAAAGCATCAGCGGCTATACGCGTTCCGAGAAGCCCTGCAAGAATAAGTTCACGAATTAACCCAGACAGTCTTGAGAGCGTTATTCCAGCCCCGACAAGCAGAGCGGGCCTGCCGCTTACTTCAGTACCGTCCTCCTCTGAATAATTCATACTCACATGTCCAAGCGTACCCGTTATGGGTCTTTCTGTGGATAACCTAACATATAGTCAATTTTGACTACAGTTCGTATCAACCCCACTACCCCCTCTACTCTCAAAATTATGCCCTATAGATTCAATGATGTTCCTGAAGTCCGATCCAGTTTAGAAAAAGTCTCCTACCTTGCTGACGATGGTATTGCCGGAGTTGTCTATCTGGGTGACCGTTTGCAAAAGCCTGTCCTTATCGAAGGGCCTGCAGGAACAGGGAAGACGCAATTAGCAAAGAGCGTTGCTGAGATGAGCGGGGCTCGGCTCATTCGGTTGCAATGCTACGAAGGTTTAGATGAATCAAAAGCGTTATATGAGTGGAACTACAAAAAGCAATTACTGCGAATCCAAGCAGAACGAAATATCAGTGGAGATGGATCATGGGACGAAATTGAGGATGATATCTTTTCCGATGAATTTCTCCTGACTCGACCTCTTCTAGAGGCAATTCAAAGCGAAGATCCAGTTGTGTTACTTATTGATGAAGTTGACCGAGTGGAGATAGAAACAGAAGCCCTCTTGCTTGAAATCCTTTCTGATTATCAGGTTTCCATTCCTGAGTTAGGAACTGTCACAGCGAAACAAATTCCCCTAGTATTTTTGACTTCAAACAACACTCGCGAATTATCGGAGGCATTGAAGCGAAGGTGTTTATTTCTCCACATTGACTATCCGGACTTGGAGCGCGAACGCGAGATTATCCTTACAAAGATTCCAGACATTAATGAAGCTCTTTCAGATCAAATTGCTCGTGTTGTGAGATCCATCCGGCAATTGGATCTAAAGAAAGCCCCGTCAGTTTCCGAAACATTGGATTGGGCTCGGACTCTTGTGCATCTTGGGGTTGAACATATTGATGCACAGACCGCTACAGATACTGTAAATATACTCTTAAAATATAAATCGGACATAGAAAAAACAGTCAAAGAATTTGCCGTAGACGATGATTTAAATATCGATACAAGTAGCGATGGATAAGGTCAGTTCAGTCAAGGAGGCATCTCCGCTTCTAGAGCTGTTAAACGGGTTTATAGTCGAATTAAGACAAGCAGGCCTCCCAGTTAGCTTGACTGAAAATCTAGATGCCGTAGCAGCTGTAAAACATATACCTATAGATGATAGAGAAGCATTTAAGTATGCGTTAGCAGCCACGCTTGTCAAGAACCATGCGCATTGGCGGGCTTTTGAGACTGTCTTTGAAGTCTACTTCTCTCTGCGCGGCGAGGAATATGACCTATCAGACGATGAATCTACTAGTGCTTCTCCAGAAGATGGCATGGCAGCGGACAATGAGCAGCAACCTGGGCAAATGCCTGGGCAAGGAGGAGGGCAGGAAGGTTTAAGCCAAGAGCAATTGGCTGAGATGCTGTATAGATCCCTAATGAATTCTGACCAAAATCTAATGCGAGCTGTTTCAAGAGTAGCTGTTCAGCGTTTTGCTGGAATGGAACCAGGGAGGCCAGTTGGAGGGACATATTACCTTTATCGCACGTTGCGGAACTTAGACCTAGAAGGAGTATTGGAACGGATGTTGGAAGAGGTCAAGTCAGACAACACTGGCCTTGATTCATTAAATCAGCGATTGCTTAAAGATGAGTATGAGCACAGGATCGAAGAACTCAAAAAACAAATAGAAGCAGAAATTAGAAGACGCTTGGTTGCCGATAGGGGTATTGAAGCTATGGCCAAGACGTTACGTAAGCCTCTTCCTGAGGATGTTGATTTTATGCATGCAAGCAGAGAAGAGATGGTGGCCCTAAAGAGAGCTATTTGGCCATTGACAAGAAAGTTAGCTGCTCGCCTTGCTAGGAAAAGACGTCATGGAAGAAAGGGGCCGCTAGATTTCCGAAATACGGTTCGACACTCGCTTTCATATGGGGGTGTTCCTGCAGAGCCCAAATTTAAATACCCAAAACCCGCTAAGCCAGAGATAATGGTCATCGCTGATATTTCCGGTTCAGTAGCGGCGTTCGCTCGGTTCACGTTGCATCTTGTTTATGCGCTGAATAGCCAATTCTCTAAGGTGAGGTCGTTTGTGTTTATCGATGGGATCGACGAAGTAACAAAATACTTTGAGGGGGTCGATGACATTACAGCAGCTATTCATCGCGTGAACACAGAGGCTGACGTTATTTGGGTAGACGGCCATTCAGACTATGGGCATGCATTTGAGATCTTCAACGAGAGATACGCTAAGGATGTCGGACCTAAAACAACGGTGATGATTCTTGGAGATGCAAGAAATAATTATCACGCTTCGCAGTCATGGGTGATAAAAGACCTTGAATCGAAAGCGCGAAAAGTTTTCTGGTTGAACCCTGAACCTAGAAGTTATTGGGATACAGGAGATTCGATAGTAAGTGAATACAGCGGTTACTGCGAAGGCACTTTTGAAGTTCGCAACTTAAGACAATTAGAAGCTTTCGTTGAGAATCTAGTTTAAATATATGTTAGTTCTG
>JAQWQL010000070.1 GCA_029244605.1 Acidimicrobiales bacterium
ACTATGTATGTAACCGGGCCATCGGACTCCCCTTCAATGTGCAGCGCACCAGGAGGGATAACCAGTTTGTCTCCGGGTTCTATGGAAAGCCTCTCACCTGTTTCACCGCATCCGATCCATGTGGTTCCTTCCATGCAATACCCATGGACTTCGATATTGTGCCAGTGATATCCAGGCGGTGGAGTGGGCGACGAGACGTATGTTGAGGGCCAAAATCCTGTGGCTATAACATCTTGTAAAACATCTTTGAGGTTATGGTGAAAGTTTTTTTCTATACGGATCTGTGGTGCCATAGTTCAAGTATGTCAGCTATTTTGGGGGTCCGTCTATTGCGGATGCAAAGTCATATCGCCAGACAGGAAAATCTGAACTAGAGGCGATCCATATCCCTCCATTATCATCCGATAGCAAAATCTTCCCCATCGCTTCGGCCATCTCTTCCGGAGGACTCATTGGTCTTCCAGCTAGTCTTCGATCGTCGGGTTGAATAGGCGTATCGACGCTCCCAGGGCATAAAGCATTAATACGCACTCCTCGACCCTCTAGTGCAGGAGCAGAACTTCTAACAAAGCTGATTACCGCTGATTTTGATAAGGCGTATATCGGATCCGGAGGTTGTGTTCGAATTCCTGCAACCGACGCTGTCACTAAAATACTTCCCGACCCCTGTTCTTCCATAATGGGTAGAGCTGCCATTGTCCCGTAGACAACGCCATCGATATTGACGGCAAGAACGTTTTTGTAGTTTGGCAGAATCCATGGGATCGGATCATCTTCTACACTCGATCCGCGTGGGCGGCTTCCAATTCCAGCATTTAAACAAAGAAAATCAAGTGAGCCGAGATTTTCTTTGGTGTCTGCTACTAAATTTTCCCATGCTGCTAGGTCCGCAACATCAAAATTTATAAATTGGCAACCTATGGAAGCAGCGACGTTCTTCCCAGCTTCCTCATCGATGTCTACGATAATGGCTTGTGAACCTAATTCGGTTAGGCGTACAGCTACAGATGCTCCTATACCTGACCCTCCTCCAGTGATAATTGATACTGTTTCAGAAAAACTTTTTTCCTCAAGTTCTGGTAATTCAAACATCTCACCATCGTATGCCATTTTCCCTTTTTTATGTAATAATGAGGAGATGGACCTTAACCTCGATGGAAAGAAAGCCCTTATATCCGCAGGACATAAGGGCCTTGGTTACTTCATTGCTAAGCGACTTCTAGAGGAAGGAGCGGAGGTAGCAATATGTTGCAGAAGGGAAGACGATTTATCTGCAGCTCTTGAGGAATACAACACAATGGGTCATGCAATTGGGAGTATCTGCGATTTTTCAGATCCTGATGCTGTCAAGCAATGGACAGAAAAATCAGGATCTGAACTGAACGGAATTGATATCTGTATAGGTAACGCAAGTGCCAGTGGGCAGAACTTAAAGTACGGCGAAGGCCTAGAACCTTGGATGAAAAGCATCAATGTTGACATTCTAGGAAACGCGATATTTTACGAAACCGCTAAACCATTTCTTCTTGAATCAACTACAGCTTCCATTGTGCAGATTGCCACGATTACAGCGATTGAACATCATGATGTTCCGATTACTCCCAGCTATGGCGCTACCAAAGCTGCAGCGATCCGTATGATCTCCCATCTTGCCCAGACATGGGGAGTCGATGGAATTAGAGCGAATTCTATTTCCCCTGGGCCAATATTTGTCGAAGGACACAGATGGGATGATATCCGATCCCGAATGCCCGAGATTTATGAACGAGACGTAGCGATGCATCCTCAAAAACGCATGGGGACAGGAGATGAAGTAGCCGATGTTGTCGCTTTTCTTTCATCTTCACGATCAAGTTGGATCAACGGCGCAAACATTGTCGTAGATGGTGGATACACCAAAGGCGTGAACTTTTAAATTTGGAGAGAGCCTGAATCTCTAAGCTTCAAGAAGTCTGGTCAAGAGATTCAAGCATGTGCATCATTTGTTCGCGAACCTTCTCCAAGGCTTGCCGTGGCCTAATCATGACCTTAAATTCCACAATCAGCCCATTGTCATCACAAGTAATAATATCTACGCCATTCACATGCAACCCATCGATCGAAGTTTCAAATTCAAGCACAGCATGATGTCCATCAAGGACCCGTTTTGTATACCGGAAAGAAACCGAGGTGCCCTCTTTCTTTCTCTCAGCTTTACTTTCTTGATTCTCGTCACCAGGGAACACAAGGGAAGCGGCCGATAGATACATTTTGGTCAATTCACGACCTTTTTGTGGGTGGAAGAGAACCGGAGACCAGAAAATACAGTCTTCATGGAGAATTTCGTCAATTGCTAATTCCCCTCTCAACACCTGATGCCATTTCTCATAAACTCCTTCGATTAATCCAGTTTCAGAGTCTGATGTCTTAGTCATAATGCCGTCTCTTTCTCCGTATTAACCCTATAGCAATATTTTCTTCTAGGGGGAAGTGGCCTACTATGAGGGAACACTTGGAGGGCAACACGCCCGAAAAACAATTTTGGAAAAGCATATGGAAATTGGAATTAAAGTAGCCCCGCACCATGTTGAGTGGAAATCACTTCTCGCTGTTGCAGAACTAGCGGATCAAGCAGATATCTTTACTCAATTTTGGAACTTTGATCATTTTTACCCTATTAAAGGTGACACTAATGGGCCTTGTCTTGAAGCTTGGGTGACTTTAACCGGTATCGCCCAAGCGACAAAACGAATCAGAGTCGGATGCATGGTAAATGGCGTGCACTATAGGCATCCAGCCGTACTAGCAAATATGGCTTCAGCTTTGGATATTGTCAGCGACGGCCGGTTCGAGCTAGGGCTCGGAGCAGGATGGAACGAATTAGAATCTGGCGCATATGGCATTGAACTAGGTTCATTGAAGGAACGGTTTGACCGCTTCGACGAAGCACTTATTGTGATCACTTCTCTTCTTGCTGAAGAAACTACGTCTTTCTCAGGGAAATACTACGTATTAGACGACGCAAGGAATGAACCGAAAGGGCCGCAACAACCCCTGCCAATCTGTATTGGTGGAACCGGAGAGAAAAGAACTTTACTGAGTGTCGCCCACCATGCATCGCATTGGAATCTCCCAATGTTTGAAGACCAATTATTTAAACAAAAACTTGACGTCTTAAAGGCGCATTGTGAAAAAGCTGGAACCAACATCGAAGATATTAAAGTCTCCACTCATGTATTTATAGAAGAAGGAACTACGGCCGCTTCAGTAATTTCTGAGATACTTCACCAGAACCGGTTAGGTATTGACCAGTCAATTCTCTATTTCCAGCCGCCGATACATCAGAAACAGGTAGAACAACTAACAGATGCATTAATGAATGAATTTCGCTAGGTGCACTTGAGATCATATTAGTGGCTAATCAAGAGAAAACTTAACTTACGCCAGCGGACTGAAAAGAGCTTAGAGCCAGCCCCTAGGGGCTGGCTCCTGATTTACTTAACTCTTTATAACGTAGTTGTTAAGTTCTTTAGCGCTGTTTCCGAAGGTTGAGAACAGCTCCGGTGATTGCGGCTACTCCGACAAGTCCGAGGACGATGATCAGTCCGAGTATCGCACCTGACATTCCTGACTTACCGTTCTCTCCGAGCTCTTCACCGACTGCAAGTTCCTCGTCAGAACCTTCAACTTCTGAAGTACTTTCCGCTACTTCTTCAGATCCTTGAGTTTCTTGGGCAGATTGAACTTGAGCAAGGACTGCTTCAGCTTTAGCTTTTTCGGCTTCAGCTTGAGCTAGCGCTAGCTCTTTTTCGGCTTCAGCTTGAGATAGAGCTGCTTCAGCTGCTTCTCTTTCAGCATTTGCCTGATCGATAGCTGCTTGAGCTGCTTCTTCAGCTGCTTGAGCTGCTTGAGCTGCTGCCTCAGCTGCTGCCACTGCTGCTGCTTCTTCAGAGGCTGCTTCTGCTTGAGCTGCTTCTTCGGCTGCTGCCACTGCTGCTGCTTCTGCTTCAGCGGCTGCTTCTTCAGCTGCTTGTGCTGCTGCTTCTGCTTCAGCGAGAGCTTCGGCAGCTACTTCAGCTTCGTAGTCAGCTGTTGCTTCTGCGATTGCTAATTCGTTTCTAAGATCACATAGTGATAGCTCTTCGTCGAAGACGACTTTTTCCCAAGGCTCGGGAATCCAAGGAGCACTAATCTCATAGACCTCGACTTTTACCATGTTTGATAGACCGAAGAAGTCATTTTCTGAAGTATCGCTATCTGGAGCATCTGAACCAATAAGCCCAGTGTCTACAGAGTGAGTGACTTCTCCGTATTCAAATACAGGTTCTGCGCTGGGTTCTACGGTTCCTTTTGAAATATCAACTCTGAAGAACTCGGCAGTATCTTCGTTCGTGACAGTAACTTCAAGAAGATTAATCATGCCACAATCACTGGGATCGGTTTCAACTTCAGGAGATGGGTCAAGGATAATGTTAATCTCACTTAGATCAAGGTCAAGACTTTCTTCAAGTATCAATTCAGTTGGGCTCGGTGGAGTAATTGGTTCAAATGGCCCTGATCCAGGCCCTCCTCCGGGTCCCGCCACTGCAGTAGCAGTGAATAGAGTTGTTAATCCAAATCCGACAACAGCAACTGACGCTACTGCCTTTCGGATTTTAGGAGTTTGTTTATTTGTTTTTGTATTCATGTTGTTGCCTCCTAGGCTGTTTGTTTGTGCTAGGTAGACAACAAAACTTGGTGTTTCTTACACCCCAATTACGTATTTTCGAAAAAAACAAAAATCCCTTCTGAACAGGGAAAATATATCTAAATAATTTTAGATTTTTACGAAATTAGAGGATTTTGTGACTCGATTAGCCAGTTTGTCAACGTCAGAATGACGGACATCAGCAAGCTTAAGAGAAGATAAGATCTTAATGATCCACCATCCAGGGTCGGCCTGAAACCATTTTCTTGAGAAACGGGCGCTAGTAGGTGCTGCATGATGGTGATTATGGAATCCCTCTCCAGCGGTAAGTAGCGCCAACCATGTAACATTTGTCCCGGAGTTAGTTCCAAATGTTTTTCTTCCAAAATGGTGGGCAATGGAATTCACTGAACCACTTAGACCTAAATAGAGAATTGCGTGAAAACCAAATGCAATACCAGCAGTAACAAATCCAAATAAGAGCACCAATCCAGTGAAGAGCAAACCCAGACCTAGTATTGCATGATCGTAGAAGAAACGGTCAGTTGTTCGTTGCGGAAGATCTCGTGCATAGCTGGCGACTGTTGTGTCATCGTTTGCGGCTTTTCTGTAGAGAAAAACATTCATGAGCTGAACTTTTTTCCATCCAAGTATCTTCGGAGAATGTGGATCCTCAGTAGTGTCAGTATGGGCATGGTGTTTTCTATGGACAGCTACCCATTGTCGAGGACGTATACCTGAGGAAATCCATACAGCGAACCTGAATATTTCGTTTATAACTGGATGAAACATGACAGCTTTATGTGTAAGTTCTCTATGTAGATAGAGAGTCGTACTAAAAACAGCTACCTGCGTAATCACAAAGCCAACGACGATACCGAGAAGAATAGGATGCATACTATAAAAGTATTCCAAGAAACGCGTTAAATCACATTATTAGTAAGAGAAAAAATCTATATTCTTTAGATTCCGTATCAAGAAGTGATCGAAAAACTGCCCGCGGACAACCTATTGCTATTTGTTATTAGACTTAAAGAGGCCTTGAATTTAACTAAATTGGGAGACCGAATAGGCGATGTCTGATCAGAATGTAGTGCTCTTCGATGGTGGGTGCGGATTCTGTAGTCGCATTGTTGAACTTACACAACCCCGAATGCGGTCGAAGCTAGATCCAGTTTTTCTTTCTCTTCTAAGCGATAAAGGGAAAGAGATCCATGAAAACCTTCCGCTGAAATACCGAGAAATTGTCAGTCTCCTATTCCTAGACGGGGAAAAGATTTACATTCTTTCATCGGCAGTACTCAGGTGTCTTATGAAGATGACTTGGCCCTACGCCGCATTAACTCCATTAATCTGGATCGTTCCTGCTCCTCTTAGAAATTGGATATATCGCCGAATCGCGGCATCACGTAAAAGCCTTTCTCGCGAACTTCATCATTGTCACGCAGAACAAAAAGAATAGGAAATACAATAAAAATGACTTATGGGTGTAATAATCCATCTACGAAATTGTCTTATCTCTTGAACAATAGAGAGCGAGTGAACTAAGAAGAACATTAGGCCTCGTTCAAGAGACGAGGCCGTATGAGGTACACAAGTGAAAAAAAGCGACAGCGAACTCGTCCAAGCCGCGCTCGAAGGAGACCAGTCGGCTATCGGTCATATTTACGACCGATACGCGGACAGGCTATTCGGCTTTGCGTTTTCAATACTTCGCGACCGCGAAGAAGCAGCAGACGCAGTTCACGACGTTATTCTCCGCTCATCCCAACGTTTAGATCAGCTACGGGATCCTTCACGTTTACGGCCATGGCTTTTCTCAATAGCGCGCAACGAAGTTATGACAAGAACTCGACAGCGTTCCAAACGCGACGATCGCGAGGTCCCCGATATGGCGGATGACCTTCCAGACCACGACCAAGGGCTTGTCAGAGATGAACTCCAAACACTCGTTTGGGAAGCTGCTGATGCTTTACAACCGCGCGATCGCGAACTTCTTGAGTTATCCATGCAGGGACTAGAAGGAGAAGAACTCGCACAAGCGCTCGGAGTAAAAACGTCCCATGTTCATGTTCTTACGTCGCGGATGCGAGACAGAATGGAAAAAGCCGTCGGTTCTCTTCTCGTCGCAAGATTGGGCCGAGATGATTGTGAAAAACTTGAAGAACTTCTCTCAGACTGGGACGGAAAATTTACTTTAGAAGTCCGATCAAAAGTCACTCGACACATTGAGAAATGCGATACATGTACCAAGCGCCGAGCTATCGCCTGCGCTCCAGGTTCAATTGCAGCCGCCCTACCAGCAATCATCATCCCTGTTTCCCTTCGAGACCGAACTCTTACTTCCGTCGAACAAATTTCACAGGGTATTGCACCGAACTATACGAATCCTTCCGCAACTAATTGGACATGGGACACAGAGACTGGATTCCCAATAAAGGCATCTATTGCCGGTCGCTTTGCTGCTCTTACGACAGTTATTGCTGGAGGAGTTATCGCTATTTCCGCAGCTGTTATCGCGGTAATTCTCGCAGTTAGCTCACAAGGAAACAATGACAACAATGAGGAATCTTCCAAAGTTGGAAATAGTGATGAACCAGCGGTTTCACAGATTGATGATGATTCTGAACCGTCCCAATTAGCTTCAAATGAAGACCTCATTGTCATTCCAGATGAATTGAACCTTATTTGCAACGAAGGCGACTACTGTTCCATTGCGGTTTCTCTCTCAAATGAACCGCAAGAAGAAGTAGTGCTCTTTGCAACCCTAAAAGACTGTCCAAGTTTTGAAGTTCCAAGTCAGCATGTAGTAGCGAAATGGGGAAGCAACGATTGGGAAACAAGCAAAGGCCGCCTCTACCTTGCTACCTCTGATGGAGAACCTCTTGGAGATAAGGTTTGCGAAATTACATACATGTTGGATTCTGCTAGTAATGAAATTCCCGAAAAAGTCTTTTCATTGAACTTTATTATCAAAGACGCTGACGTTACCGAAGAATCAACTCCTGATCCGACGCCGGTTGATCCTGAGCCTGATCCGACGCCTGAACCACAACCGACGTTCACTGTTGGAGTTACAGAACTACCATTCGGCCCTCAAGGCAATACACGTGAAATAACGCTCACGAATTCAGGCGATACCGCTATTGGATGGACGATGGGTACCGACTCAGACGTGTACGCGTCGACAGTTCCGAGCGGAACATTACCCCCTGATTCATCGACAAGAGTGAAGATTATCTTTGAAAGAGCCAATCTAAATGAAGGTGATTACGCCGGCACCTTAACTATCAACGGCGACGGAGAGAATTATGGAGTTGAACTCACCGGATCGGTTGAAGTCGCTCCAGATATTGTTTTCTTTTATGCGAACCCCTCGGCAATAGTTGCAGTAGGCAATGGATGTTCAACCAACCAGGTTTCTATTTCCGCAGATGTTATAGATGCTGCTGGAGTATCAAAGGTTGAAGTGATCTGGTCTAAGGATGGAATCAATACTGAGGTAACTCTATTAGATTTGGTGCGGGGGACGTGGGTCGGATACGTGAACGATCTGGAAATCGGTTCAGCCCCTGTCGCTAATTTCTTATTACGGGCAGTAGACGTTCGCGGAAATGAGAGTACTGTAACGACGGAGATATCTGTTCGTCCTTGCCCGAACTAATTTCAATAACTATTTTTCGTTAGCGAAATTTCCCCCACGAGGCTTCGCTCCACCACCAACACGAAGTAATTCTCCTGTTACCCAACTTGCAGCATCGGATGCAAGATAAAGACAGGCCGCTCCTATATCTTGGGGAGTTCCAACACGACCCATCGGGATATCCCAGGCATCTAGAATTTCATCTTCTTTTAAACCAGTAGCTTTGAGCATAACTTCAGTCGGGATAGCTCCTGGCATAACTGCGTTGACACGGATATCTGGGGCAAGTTCTGCTGCAAGGGTCCAAGTTAATGAATTTGTGCCAGCTTTGGAAGCTCCATAATGTCCAGACTTTGGAACAGCTTTCGTCCCAGCTCCAGACGAAATATTTATAATGGAGCCCTTTTCGATATATTTCGCTGCGATTGTGCTTGCGACAAAAACGGCAGTCAAATTCAAAGCGATCGTTCTGTCCCATTCGTCGTGGTCTAAATCAACGAGAGGGCTATGTACAGAAGAACCTCCAGCGTTATTGACCCATATAGTAAGTTTTCCAAATTCAGAGACTGCAGCTTGCGCCAATGCTTCGATAGATTGTGTATCAGTTACATCAGTAGTAACAGCTATTGCCTTGCCGCCAGTATCACGGATTTCAGAGGCAACCCTTTCTACTTCATTCGTCCTTCTTGCTGCCACTACAACAGCGGCGCCAGCATCTGAAAATGATTTGGCGATACCTTCTCCAATGCCTCTCCCGCCACCTGTGATGACAGCGACATGATCTGTCAGGTCAAATAAATCTGTTGCTTTTCCTTCGTTTTCCATACTTAACTTCCTGTAGTTCCACTGTATCGACCTGGTGGAACGCGTTTGCCACTGTACTCCCACATCTTAGCGCTATCGAAATCAAAACGGTATTCAGGCGTTAATTCCAATACCACCCGATTTGGAGTATTGATATGTTCAAAAACTTCTTGCGCTCCCTCTTCACTTTCTGGCCGGCATGATTTTGCTATCCCGGGTAAAACCCAATCCAAGACGGTTTGGTCGTAATGGACTTTACAAGGGCCACGGAATGAAGCTGTTTTTCCTGTTCCCATATCTGTGCCCTTTGACGTCACACAGAACGAAGCGTAAGCGTTTCTCTTTATCGCAGAAACTCTTGCCCTTTTCTCTGCACAAGTAAACCAGAAACTTCCATTACGCCACAGATAGTAGGTAATCACTCCGAAAGGTTGTCCATCCTTGTTTACCCACATGAATGTACCCTCAACCTGTTTGATGAAGAGCTCTTCGAGCTCTTCATCTGTAAGTGAGCATCCGTCAAGATTCTCAGAATCAGTCATTTACAATCCGTAATTCTAATAAACAGTGACCTTTCATCTCACATCCTGACAGTGTCGGTAACAGTAAAGCGGGTAATGTCTTTTCCTGTCACGTTCCATTGCGCCATTGCTTCACGAAAAGGGGGCATGTGTGGGGCTTCGAAATGTGCTTCTAGGTCTTCTATAGATTCCCATTGTTCAAAGACCCGTAGTGTGTGGTCGTTTACCGGATCGGCACTAAACACGTAGGCGACACATCCTTTTTCAGCATGGGTTGCGTTCATCATTGTGCGGCAAGCATCCAACACACTTTCATCAACTACAACGCCTAAAGTCAGTGTTCCTGCAATAACAATCATTTTCTTTTCCTTCTATTAAGAGGTTCTATTTATCCTGTTCGTCCATCAGGAGCGGCATAGGGGTTTTTCTGCATTAAAGCGCAATGCATCACACCGCCCTTCATGACTCCAACTATACGACTGTGGTCCTGAAGAATGCGAATGTCTTCCAACGGGTTTCCATCGATAATAAGCAAGTCTGCATATTTTCCATCTTCAAGGGTTCCTACCATGCCTGAAGGGTCCGCAGCTTTCCCCCCATCTCGGGTAGCGCATAGGAGAGCTTCAGCAGTTGACATTCCAAATAGGTCAACAAAATACTCTAGATCTTTGCTGTTCGTACCATGTGGGGTGATATTTAACCCGTAATCTCCTCCGATAAGAACACGCACTCTACTTTCACGAAGACGTTTTACCGCACTGATAGTCTCGTCAACTTCCCGTTGATATCCCCTTTGTTCCATCGCATCGCGTGGTAGGCCTAGTTCGCTTCCACGATCTAAAAGGGCGATTTCCCACGCAATTCCCGGACTGATAAAAACGCTTTCTCGTTTTGCTTCAAGCATGTCGATTGCTTCGTCATCGAGGTAATTTGCATGACCGATAATATCCACTCCGTGGCGCACTGCCTGTTTCACTGCAGCTGCAGAGCGCGAATGGCACACTACTCTCATTCCACGGATATGAGCTTCTTCTACCGCTGCATCTACTTCTTCGTCGCTGTAGGTCAAAATACCCGGTGGGGCGAACTCTGAGAGGGCTTCGCCATCTAAAAAAATCTTCACAATGTCACAACGGCGCTTCGCCAATGTCCGGATAGCTTTCCGTATGGCCCACGGCCCATCAGCAATTATCTTCTTACTATTGTCACCCCCAAATGTCCCATCAGCGTTGCTTCCTGTTGATCCAAGATCACGATCTGAAGCCGCAAGACGTGGCCCAGGGATTCGGCCGGAATTAATAGCATCACGAAGAGGCACGTCGAGACCTTGCGCTGACCCAAAACTTATTGCCGAAGTAAACCCAGATCCGAGTAGAACTCGAGCATTATCGGCAGCATCAAGCATTGCAGTAGGGAGAGGTTGACTGTTAAGTTGCTGCGGATGTGCATTGTTGTAAGAAAGATGGACATGCGATTCTGTCATTCCCGGCATGACAAATTTTTCACAAACATCAAATTTCTCAGTGTCATCTTCAACAGGCGGCATACTACTTTGATGTCCGGCAAAACGGATAATGCCATCACTCACCCATACAGCTCCATTATGAATGACTTCCTCATCGACTCCCGTAAATAAGTTCGCATTCTCAATCACTAAAGAACCCATAGTCTTAACTTTCTTCTTTAGCGGGAGATAGACGAAGCAATCGTTCAGCGTTCGAACCTAAGCTTCGATCAAATTCAGTTGTTTCATCAGGAGTATCCCATCCCCCAAAATTTGTTCCATAGACCATTCTGTCCTTCCCAACCACAGATACGACATAGTCGTGTGCATCTCCAGGCTCTAGATGGGAGTCGTACCATAAAGTACGTAAGGCTGAAACAAAATCTGATTCGGTGCCCTGAAAAGAAGCCCATGAATCAAACCGTTTTGCCAGAAAAGTTGCTGCCCCTCCTCCATGTGAGACACAGATATCAATTTTTGGGTGTCTATTCATCACGCCACCTAGAATAAGTGCCGCTACAGCTAGTGTTTCTTCATAGGTGTATCCCACGACGAGTTCGAGCCCAAACCGCCCCAAACGTGAGTCAGCAGATGAACGGATTCCATCGTTAGTTGCAGGATGAATAAACAAGGGAATATCCAGTTCCACAACAGTGCGGTAAAAATCGTCAAGGCGAGGATCATCCAAAGTAAACCCATAATCCATGCCGATATATCCCCCAACGAGCCCAAGCTCATTGACTCCTCTTTGTAGCTCAGCGCAAGCTGCTTCCGGATCCTGCATTGGGAGAGCAATCGTTCCTAATAAACGATCAGGGTATTTTTGAACCAAATTCGCCATAGCATCGTTTGATAATCTTGCGAAGTTATCTGCTTCATTGGAAGCGATACCTCCAAAAAAAGTTAATGGGTTTGGAGAAAGCATTTGGATATCTATTCCAAGTCGATCCATTTCCTGTATTCGTTTCTCTACTTCCATGAAAACGCTTCCGATATAGGGAACACGAATGGAGTAATCTCCTACGCGGAAAGTTTGAAGATGCTCT
>JAQWQL010000071.1 GCA_029244605.1 Acidimicrobiales bacterium
GAATTCACTCAGAGATGGATCAAGGAGCTCCAAAGATACTGACTCAACTCCATCGGGATTAGCAATAGCCTGAAATTTGTCAGGAGTACCGAAGGAAGCATTATCTCTGGCCTCCTCTAATGTTTCAGCCAACACGTCAACATCTAAGGAACCAGCATAAGCCATCCCCTGTCGCCCATCATGCACGATTCGGATCCCCACCCCTTGGGATTCAGCTGCGGTAAACGATTCAATCTCTCCTTGATAAACCCGAACCTCTGTCTCCTTGCCGTGGACAGCGACAACTTCAACCTGCTCCCCTTCGACAGCTTGACTAACAACACTTTCTGCGATTTTTAATAATTCAGCTTTCATGAATGTCCTTATTGAGTGGCCCTCTTCAGCCGTTTACGTTGGCGCATAGTATGAGCACCCTAGCCGGCAGTACCACCGACGGTTAGACTCGTAACTCGCAGCGTAGGCGTACCATCACCTACAGGTACCCCCTGACCGTCTTTGCCGCAAGTACCAGGTGAGCCCATGTCAAAATCATTACCCAAAGCATCGATTTGATTCAGCACTTCGGGTCCATTCCCTATCAAGTTTCCCTCCCGAATAGGTTCAGTTATTTCACCATTTTCGATTAGGTACGCTTCTGTCATACCAAAGACAAAATCACCTGTCGCTGTATTTACTTGACCACCGCCAAGTTGGGCCACATACACCCCGCTGGAGGTATCTTCAATGATGTCCTGAGGATTCGTTTCACCATTGGCTATATAAGTATTTGTCATGCGAACCATGGGCAGCACGTGGTAACTCTGCCTTCTACCATTTCCTGAACTGGCTCGACCCTCATTCCGAGAGCGAAGACCATCCCACATGTAGTCGACCAACACTCCATTCTCGATTAGTACATTCCGCTGGGCAGGTCGACCCTCGTCATCAATCGCAAATGCCCCCCACTCATGAGACATCGTCCCGTCATCGATTAACGTCACTAGCTTACTGGCTACAGTCTCGCCGACCTTTCCAGCAAAAACAGACGCTTGTTTGTTTACAAGATCCGCTTCTAGTCCATGGCCGCAGGCTTCATGGAATAGCACGCCGCCGCCGCCAGATCCTATAACTACGGGCATGGCTCCACTGGGAGCTGGCCTGGCATTAAGTTTTGTCAATGCCCTCTGGGCTGCACGTTCGGCAAGCTCGTCAACGTCAACGTCATCAAACAGCTCAAACCCAATAGGCCTACCAATTGACTCTCGCCCTGTTTGCATTCCAGTATCTCCAGTCGCAACGCAAGAAATCGAAAAGAGCGTTCGCACCTGATCGTCACTTGCAAAGACCCCGTCACTATTTGCAACAAGTATTTTTCGGCGAGAATCCCCATATCTGGCAGAAACCTGAGTAATTGCTGCCCCTTGACTCCGGGCGACTTCATCAGCTTGAATTAGGAGATTCACTTTCCTCTCCTTCGCTACTAGCTCTGGGAAAGTTTCAACCTGATTTGGAGATGGGGAAACTACCCGCTCTAGAACATTGGTTCGAGAACTGGCACCAGCTGACCTTGTAGCAGAAGCTGCAGCTCTGGCCGCGATCATCAGACCATCTTCCGAGAGGTCAGCGGTATGGGCAAACCCAGTTGTCTCTCCTGCCACAACACGAATACCAGCCCCACGGTCTCTGCCAGATGTTAGCTCTTCAACTTTTGCATCATCAAATACTGCTGAGCTAGACCGCTTATCTTCGACAAAAACTTCAGCAAATTCACCGCCAGATTTAAGAGCTTCGTTAAGGACTCTCTCTATCAGATCTTGTTCAAGCATATGCACCTCGTGCCTAGAATAGTAACCGTTTTCTAACGAGTTTGCCCTATCCGACAAACACGTCGTTCATTTGCGTAGGGTAACTGGTATGACTTTAGAACAAGGGCTTAGCGCCTCTTTCGATCACAGTGTAAAAGAAGAAGATCTTTCAATAGCCTTAACTTCAGGTGATGTTCCCGTCTTATCAACACCTAGGGTAATTGCCTGGTGCGAAGCAGCGACAATGGCTGCGATTAAAGGACATATTTCCGACCAGGAAACGACAGTGGGGATGCGAGTCCGAATTGACCATGTTAATCCCTCTGGGTTAGGCGCAATGATTAGAGTAAGCGCCCTTTTAACGAGAATCGATGGGCGCCGACTCACATTTCAGGTGAGTGCTCATGACGAGCGCTCTCAAATAGCAATGGGGCAGGTTACTCGTGTGATCGTCCATCGACAAAGATTCTTAGAAAGGGTCTAAACGGCCCCCAAATTTCACGATTTCCTCTACTCATCGATTCGGTGTAGAAAGTCAAAATAGCCTGCTTTTCAGGCTTTTAGGCTCTCTAAAGCGTAAGAGAAGCGATATAAGTTCAGAAATCCGATGTTTGTCGCCTAATGCAGAATAACCTATCATTTGCTAGTTAATTACTTCCCACATCTAACTCCTACTCAGCGGGCAACTTCAATGAGTTACATTTACACCAGACCACGAGAGAACAAATCCACCCCATGGTGGAAACGCAACTCAGTAACAGTCCCTCTTCGTATCGGGTTAAGCGTTGCTCTTCTCATAGTGATCCTTCAGTCTATGGACGGAATAGACTGGGATGAACTAATACCAGAATGGAACCAGCGAACAGCATTCTGGACTATTGGGGCTTTCATATTTACGCTTATTGGTTTCGTCCTCGGGGCGATCAGGTGGCAAAGAGTTCTGAAAGCACTTGGCATAAACCAGCCACTCCGGAGACTTTTCAGCCATTACATGGCAGGGCAATTTGTTTCAAATTTTCTACCCACAACAGTCGGCGGTGATGTAATCCGGATAGGAAGACTCACACGGGATTCAGATGATGGCCCTGTGAGCTTTACTTCAGTTGTATTCGAAAGGTTGAGCGGATGGCTTGTGCTTCCAGTAATAACTTTGCTGGGCTTTGCCATTAACCCAGGCCTTACTGGTTTAGGAACATCAACAAGAGTGCCTTTGATCGTTGCAATGGTAACCCTTATCGGCCTGACACTTGTGATCCTTTTACTTGGTAGCAACCGGATAGGAAAAGGACTACAGAACCGTCAAGGACTATTAAGATTCGCGAATGCGGTCCACTTAGGAATTGACCGCCTGAAAGGGCATCCAAAATCTGTAAGAGAAGTTATAATCTCAGCTTTTGCCTACCAATTCGCACTTCTTCTCGCTGCGGGTTGCGCAGTTGAAGCTCTCGGAATTGATCAGGTAGGACTCACTGCTTTAATGGCATTCATACCCGCTGTTCTTATCATCCAAGTTCTTCCATTAGGAATCGGTGGCCTAGGCGTTAGAGAAGGAACCCTCGTCGTCTTCCTTAGTGGAATCGATGTATCGAACGAACAGGCATTGGCGCTGGGACTCGCCCTCTACGCATTGACTCTAATCAATAGCTTCATCGGCTTACCTATGCTCATCTTCGGTGGGCGGAAAGGTTCAAAAACAAACAATCTTGAACCACCAACTCTTTAACTAATGCAGGAAGAAAAAATCGAACAAACAAAAAAAGGGAGCAGCGGAGAACCAAAGTTGAACTGGTTCAGAGAATTGCTACTCATAGGAATTTTCTATGCTGTTTATTCTTGGGTTCGAAATCAATTTGGTTCAGCGACTGTCGAACCCGAGATCGCATTACGTAATGCGGGGCACATGATCGATGTCGAGCGTTTTGTTGGGTTATATATCGAAGCCAACATCCAGTCATGGTTTATAGAGTGGGACCCCTTTATACGGTTTTGGAATATCTTCTACGGGACTCTCCATTTCATCGTGACACTGGGAGCTTTGCTTTATTTATACTTTCGCCAGCCGAAGGTATATCCACGGTGGAGGACCATTGGGCTGACGACAACTGGACTTGCCTTAATAGGATTCGCAACATACCCGTTAATGCCACCAAGATTATTGGGAAATTGCGGCACTTATGGTGCATGCCTTGAGAGCAGCCCATTTATTGACACTGTCGCTGAACTTGGAGGGCTATGGAGTTTCGACTCTGGAATGATGGAAAACCTTTCAAACCAATACGCTGCCATGCCCAGCCTCCATTTTGCATGGGCTTTTTGGTGCTACTTAGCTCTGAAGCCGTTCATTCAACGAAGAATTTCCCGCACAATGCTAGCCCTGTACCCTTTGTGTACTCTTTTCGCAATCGTGGTAACAGCTAATCATTATTGGATAGATGCCGTCGGAGGCGGGCTAATTCTTTGGGTCGGTTACTGGACCGGTTCCCACCTACAAAAATGGGCGGACCATCAGGGTTCCTTCCGTCACTGAGCACTACATGGCTAGTTTGATTATCCTATGGGAAACGGATAAACAACTGCTAACGTGATATCGAAACCAAGTAAATCATGTTAGAACAAATCACTTGCCCCGCTGATCTTCGTAGACTCTCCACTTCCGAGTTGAAGAAATTATCGCAAGAAATCCGGACGTTCATCGTTGATGCAGTTGAAGCGAATGGAGGTCACCTAGGGTCGAACTTGGGAGTAGTTGAGTTAACAATTGCCCTCCATCGTGCTTTTGATTCTCCGCGTGACATCTTGCTGTGGGATACAGGCCATCAGTCGTATGTTCACAAAATCCTTACTGGCCGCACCGAAGACTTCAATTCATTGCGAAAGGCCAGTGGGCTGTCCGGCTATCCAAGCCGAGCAGAATCTGAGCACGACTGGATAGAAAATAGCCATGCATCAACTGCATTAAGCTACGCCTTTGGAATAGCTGCTGCACAATCGAGTGATTTAGGCGAGGGCCGAAGGGTTATAGCGGTAGTCGGCGATGGTGCCCTGACCGGTGGAATGGCATTTGAGGGACTAAATAACCTTGGACATGCAGGAAGTAACGTAATTATTATTCTAAATGACAACGGGCGTTCCTACGCCCCGACTATTTCACGACTGTCAGATAGCCTCAAACGTCTCCGGAATAACCCTAGATACCTTGAACAACAAGAAAAACTTGAAAAAAAAGTTAAAAATATTCTTCCATTCGGAGAATCTGTTGAAAAAGCTATAGAAGCAGCGAAAGCAGCGGTTAGAGAAATATGGGACCCAACCTCGTTTTTCGAAAATCTGGGACTCCGCTACAACGGCCCCTTCGACGGACACAATGTGGAAGAGCTAGAACGTGCTTTTCGAAATGCCGCTGACTTTGATGGCCCGACTGTAGTCCATGTCCTTACGGAAAAAGGGCATGGGTATGGGCCCGCGGAAAACGATCCCATCAAAAGGCTACACGACATCGGAAATCCGAAACCAGGAAGTTATACCGCAGCCTTTACAGAAGCTTTAATAAAAGAAGCTGAAAGCCGACAAGACGTTGTCGCTATTACAGCAGCGATGCCTGATAGCACTGGGCTACTTCCCTTCTCCGAGCGTTACCCAGATCGTTTTTTCGATGTGGGGATCGCTGAGCAGCATGCGACAACAGCCGCAGCCGGAATGGCAATGTCTGGCCTTCGACCCGTTGTAGCTATTTACGCCACCTTTCTCAATCGGGCATTTGATCAAGTTGCTTTTGATGTCGGACTTCATGAACTCCCAGTGATTTTCTGCTTAGACCGAGCAGGTATAACTGGCCCTGACGGAGCTTCTCACCATGGCCTCCTTGACATGATGCTGATGTCAAAAATACCTGGAATGACTATTTTTGCCCCCTCCTCTTATCAAGAGCTTCAACAAATGTTCCATGACGCCTTAGATATTTCAGATGGACCTGTATGCATCCGCTACCCTCGAACACCGGCTCCAACTGTTCACGAGAAAGAAGTCGGCAAGGGAACACAGGCACGGAAAGTTCAAGATGGACACGATGCCTGCATCCTCGCTATTGGGAAAATGCTAGAACCAGCAAAAGAAGCTGCTAAAGCGTTGGAAGCGAAAGGAATACAGTGCGGAATTTGGGACGTCCGATGTGTCGCTCCTCTAGATATAGCTATGTTAGAAGACGCCCACCGCTATCCAGCAGTGATAACCATCGAAGATGGAATCACTGAAGGGGGCATAGGGGCTACTATCCAAAACAAACTCTCCGAACTAGGTGGCCGTGGACCCATGGTACGAACAATGGGGATACCCTCAGCCTACGTACCCCAAGGGAACGCTGATGATATTCTTTCCCAATTGGGATTGGACTCTGAAGGGATCGTAAAGGTAGTCCTGTCTTTACAAGAAGACTTACAAGGCAACAATTAGAATCCGCTAGTCAAAAAAGGGATTTTCTCCCGCCTCGTGGTCGGTTAGATCTACGATTTCAGTGATTTCGGGAATCGCTTCGGCAATCATTACTTCTATCCCCTGTCTTAGGGTTGCTGCAGACATAGCGCACCCTTGACAACCGCCACCCATAAGAATGTGGGCTACCGTCCCCTCCATTTTGACGAGTTCAGCATAACCTCCGTGAGCAGCTAACGAAGGATTGATATGGCGATCAAGAAGCTGTTGGAGCTTCTCGCTAATTGTTCCTGTTAGTTCAAGCTCCTGACCATCTAACATATTCGGGCGATTAGGGTTTCTGATGACTAGCCCTCCTTGCATAGGGTTACTAGGAAGATCCAAGGTTGCCCCGTTGAGATTCTCGTAACTTTCTTTAGGCACTAAGACGGTCAGGTCACCAATGGTTGAAATGACATCAGCGTCAGAGAATTCATCAATATTCTCAAAAGAGAGGTCATATGAGAATTCTGGCCCGTTAACTCCGATTATTTGCACTCGTAACCCAAGCGTGTCCGGTTCTTCTTCCTCAGATCGAACCTCTAGGACCTTTTCAACTGCAGCATCAGTAACCAACAAACCCAAAGGTGAGTCTTCACTAGTTTCAACTTGATCAATGGCCATACAAAATATTACCCAAATTTAACCCAAGGAACGCAAAAGCCAGAGAATTTCACTCAAGAAATCCGCGTCCTTGACGCTCACGATCTACGGTAATAATCGTGGTTCCCCGAAACTTTAACTTATCAAAGAACCTTAAATTGGTTCGTCGGTTATCACTTGTCCTCCTTCTTGTGCTCGGGTTCACTCTCAGAGTCTGGAATATCAACTGGGATGAAGGCACCCATCAACATCCGGATGAGCGGTATTGGAGCATGGTTACAGAAGATATTGCTTGGCCGGGCGTAGCTAACTACTTTGACTCTGACGACTCGACACTTAACCCTTACAGCCACCGAAGCACTTGGGTCTATGGGACTCTTCCTCTATTTTTAACTAAGGCGACTGCGCATTATCTTGAGAGCGATACCTTTCTTTCTAATGCAGTCATTGATACGGCTAGCAAATTCGGTATTGGTTTAAAAGAAAAAACCATCACAGGCAGCGGACAGGTTCTCAACTCTAAAACATTTGATAGCGGCTATAAGGCAAACCTGATTGGGCGGCTTTTATCTGCAATCGTTGACACAGGAACAACCTTCCTCGTGTACCTGCTGGGTCGTGAACTATTTAATAGGAAAGTAGGTTTTCTTTCCGCTGTGCTGCATGTCTTTACCGTTCTCCATATCCAATACAGCCATTTCTATGGAGCGGAATCTTGGGTGGCTTTTTTTGCAACCCTTACGATGCTCCTTTCAGTAAAACTTTTTAAGACTATCCGCTTATCGGGTCAGTCTGGAAAACTTGCGAATCGAAGAACGTTATGGCTCTTGCTTTCTGTTGGTTTCGCATTTGGGCTGACAGTAGCTTCAAAACTCAGCGGTCTCACAGTTGGAATAGTCCCCATAATTTCGATCATTTTATGTCTTGCATCTCGGCTAAAATCTAAAGAACTGGCTGCCTCAGCTAAGGAATTGGCAAAGTTCTTTGGATTAGGAACTTTCATGCTTTCTGTAGCGTTCTTAGCCTTTAGACTTTTCCAGCCGTACGCTTTCAGCGGGATTTTTTCTTTTGACGACAGATTCATTTCGGACATTGAGTACCTTAGATCTGTCAATTCAGGAGCTGATGTTCCTTGGGTAGTTCAATGGGTTGGAGTAACACCTCTATGGTTTCCGTTGAAGTCGATTTTTTGGCATGGTATGGGGCCAGCTTTAGCCATTGCCGTCCTGGTCGGTCTTTGCATAGCAGGCCATGAAATCATAAGGGAACGTAACCAGATACTACTAATTCCGCTTAGTTTCATCCTTGTCATGCTTGGACTCGTAAGCCAGCAATTTAATCCTCTGATCCGATATCTCCTCCCTGCATATCCGGTAGCGATTATTTTCGGCGGATATGGCATCTACCGCCTTTGGCATTCGGGACGAGATAAGAAGTTCGCGCTCCTAAGAAAAGTCTCTTTTTCTCAAATGAGTCAGCTAACAGCTATAGCCCTGGTCGCAGTGTCTATTTTTTGGGGAGCAGCATTCGTAAATGGCATCTACAACAACTCACACCCTCGGGTATCAGCGACATCATGGATCAACGAGAATATAGACTCTGGATCTACCGTTACGCACCAAATCTGGGATGACCAGCTACCTTTGGCTCTCGCCAATGAAACAAAAGCACAATTAAACTATGTTGACCTTGATTTATTCAGATCGGACCAATCTAAGGACCCTAAATCAGGAAATTCAAAGCTCGATACCCTAGTAAATAATCTTGAGAGAACCGACTATATCATCGAAGCCAGTAACCGACTCTACGGATCGATACCGAGAATACCAGCCGAATACCCGGGAACCACTGCATACTACAACGCGTTATTTTCAGGCGAACTTGGGTTTGAACTTGTAGCGGAATTTGAAAATTCCCCTTCGCTTTTCGGTATAAATTTAAGCGATGCCGAAGGTGAGGAGACATTCACAGTCTATGACCACCCAAAAGTAACTATCTGGTCAAAAACTGATCAATGGTCCCAAGAGGAAGCACTTAAAATTCTAAATCCATTTCGTGCTATATTTGCACCAAACCTCGAACCGAAGGACGCTAACTCTAACGCCCTTCTTTTGAAGACCGCTGAAAGAACTGCGCTACAAGGGGATGCTACTTTCTACGACACGTTCACAAAACGTGGCTATTTGGGGGCACCCCATTGGGTTTGGTGGCTGCTATGGCTCCAAGTTGCAGCGTTCGCAGTTTTACCATGGTCGACGTTGTTATTTAGACAGTTTGCTGATGCTGGCTACGGTTTGAGTAAGGTAATCGGTTTTCTTTCGACCGGAACGCTTCTTTGGGTTTTTGTGGTTTGGGACGTTGTTGAATTCAACCAAACAACAGCCTTCGCAAGCTTGCTCACGATTTTCGCTATAGGACTAGCTTTATGGTGGGCTCATCGTGAACGCCTTTCGCAACTCTTCTGTAAACATCGCTTCGCATGGCTTGCGAGCGAGGTTGTCTTTTTATCGATCTTTGCCTTTCTCCTAACGCTGCGATCATTGAACCCAGACCTATGGGATGCCTACCTTGGGGGAGAAAAACCAATGGAACTCGGGTACCTAACTGCCGTAGGGAAATCAACAGAGTTACCCCCGTATGACCCATGGTTCGCAGGTGGAGCAATGAACTACTACTATTTCGGCTGGTTCCTTCTAGCGTTACCTATGCGAGCCTTAAAAATAGTCCCAGAAGTTGCATTTCAGTTCGGAGTAGCAACATTTGGTGCCCTTATCGGAGTGCTTATCTTTAGCCTCACCTACAACCTCGTAATGGTTCGGCACTCTTCAAAGGCTAAACACTCTCTACAAAAAAGAACTGCATTAAAGGTAGGGGCTTTGGGCCTGTTTCTTTTCATGGGGTCTGGGACATTAGATGCCCTTCGGGTGCATTCGGATCGTCTCCGCTCTGCCAATACTTGGACTTTCTTAGATAATTGGCCTCTCTTCGGGTTTCTTGTCGAAGTTGCGGGAGGAACATGGGCGTGGATGACCGGAACCTCTCTACAAAGATTTGACTGGTGGACTTCTAGCCGAGTGAATTCAGGAAATTATGACATTACTGAATTCCCCTACTTCACTTTTCTTTTTGGAGATCTCCATCCTCATATGATGGGGATGGCAATTATTGGCTTAACGATTGCATTCGCATTTGCATATTTGATTGCATGTCAACAGACACTAGAAACAAACAAATTTTGTCTAGCTGCCGGGATTGGATTATTAGCTGGGGTTATCAGGATGACCAATACTTGGGATTACCCAACTTCTCTCCTGTTGCTATTTGTTACTTTCTTCCTTGGGGCATGTATATCTATTAGCGATGCAAGACCCAACTATAACAACAATAAGGCTTCTCTTTTTGGAGTACTCGGGCTCGCAATATTTTTAAGTGCAGTGGGATCTGGTGGCAGTACTCTCATTTATATTCTCGGGGTAGCTGGAATTCTGGGGGGGATCTCAGTTTTCTTCAATACAAAAACCCAAAATCGTATCCTTCAATTCATAGGTCATTTCTCGATAGCGATAGTGGCGCACACTATCTTCTTGTGGCCGTATATCCGAGATACCCAAAACTTTAATGTCGGAATCCACAGAGCTAAATGGACTTCACCGTTAGATGACTTTATGTCCCATTGGGGTATTTTCATTGCTATCGGCTTTATGTTCTTCGCTGTGATTTCTTTCCAGTCACGCATGGAATCCAAAAAGTACAACGTCACAGTTCATTTTCTTCCTAACCTATTGAGGCAGAACGTGTGGGTAAAGTCTCTGGTAATAGGCGTATCGATGACCGCATTAGCATTCTGCTTCTTGTGGGTCAGTGGTGCTTTCGCAATAACGATCTTTGGGGGTTTCTGTGCATTGTTTCTCATTGAGCACGAATGCCGAAACCCTAACCCTAATATCGGGAAACTATTCGCGTTAGTCATGTTTATATTTGGATTCGCTGTTGTCGGTGGACCTGAGATCATCACTGTAAACAATGATGTCGCTCGAATGAACACGGTGTTTAAATTCTGGCTACAAGGCTGGCTTTTCTTTGCGCTTGGTTCTGCTTTTGCCATACTCCACATTTGGGATTTTGTTACGAGCCTTCAAAAGTCTGAGGAATCTACATTATCTAACTACCGGATTTCTCCTAAAATGCTTTGGAGGCTGTTCGTTCTGGCTGTGGTAGCAATCGGCCTTACTTATCCTCTTCTGGCGACAAAGCCAAGACTTTCAACAAGATTCGATACCGGCTATAAGGGACTAAATGGGGTTGCCTACCTAGACTATGAACCATCCATAGTTCGAAATGACCAAGGGAACCAAGAAGCTCCAACAGTAGTACGGATCGCTGAAGACCTTCCTTTGATTGAATGGATAAGATCAAACGTTTCCGGGAACCCTACGATTGTCGAGTGGTCTGGAGACAGCTACGACTGGAATAGTCGAATCGCAATCCATACAGGCCTACCTACAGTTCTAGGATGGTCCTCGCATCAATATCAGCAACGTCAGAAATATGCTGATTGGATTCTTCAAAGGCGTTTAGATATCCAGAACTTTTACACTGAAGCAACTCAAGCAACAGTGACAGAGTTTCTTCTCACGTACGAAGTTGGCTACGTCATCGTAGGAGTACAAGAACACCGTTTTGGGAGTCCTGACGTTCTAAATTCTTTCTCAGACCACCCTGCATTACGAAAAGTTTTTGAATCTGATCAGAATACTATCTACAGCGTTGAGAATGATGCGCTCTGGGCCTCATCACCCTCTTAGATATGTGGACTAGCTCTTCGATACGAGAAAGTTGCTCACCATCTCACATGATTTATCGTATTTGGGTTTTCCCCCACGGCTAGGGAAAGGCTCTTGGAAGTATTCTTTCGCTAATTCGTAGATTTCATTCTTTATGTACACAGAGCCGCTCAACGATGCGGGGCACCGGCCGCTTTCACTATCCCAAGGTTCACGATTCCAAATCCAATCAGCCCACACAGAAAGTAAATTCCCTAACTGATTTGGCCCACTAATCCCAGCATCAAATTCAGGAACCCACCACCATCGATGCTCATAAAGAATTTCTACATACGTCCCATCATCCTCTTCAGGGG
>JAQWQL010000092.1 GCA_029244605.1 Acidimicrobiales bacterium
CCCTGAGACCCTAATCGGAGAAAGGCCACTTAGGGTTGAACTTCTAACCAGTCGGACCAACCATGGTGATAGAAAGCGCATCCTGTCGCACCTAGCAGATGGACAAGCCGACATTATTATAGGAACACATTCCTTAATTCAAGAAGAAGTCAAATTTTTGAACTTAGGCCTTACCGTTATCGACGAACAGCATCGCTTTGGGGTCGACCAGCGCGCAGCACTTCGAGCTAAAGCTTCTGGAAAGGAGATCCCAGATCTACTAGTAATGACTGCTACCCCTATTCCAAGAACAGCGGCGATGACCGTATACGGGGACTTAGATATCTCCATTCTGGATGAGTTGCCTCCAGGTAGAACTCCAATATTAACAAAATGGGTTGAAGACGATAATCAAGTTTGGGAGAGTATCAGAAGCCAGGTGGAGCGAGGCAATCAGGCCTATGTCGTATGTCCTCTCATCGGCGACAACGAGACAAGCCAAGTAGCTTCAGCCGAAAAGACTCACAGGCGCCTAGTGGGCAATGAATTAAGAGGTTTGAAGGTCGATCTTCTGCATGGTCGATTAACTGGTCCAGAGAAACATGAAGTTATGACAAGGTTTAGAGAAGGGAATACCGATGTTCTCATCTCTACGACAGTCATTGAAGTAGGGGTCGATGTGCCAAACGCGACGGTAATGGCGGTATTAGATGCTGAACGATTCGGTATTGCTCAATTACATCAGCTCCGAGGAAGAGTTGGGCGAGGAGAATCACAATCTTGGTGCTTTCTAGTTAGTGACGCTAAAACGGATGATGCTACTCAGAGACTCTCTGCTCTAGAGGCGTCAACCGATGGTTTCGAGTTAGCTGAAATCGATTTAGAGATTAGAGGTGAAGGAACCATCATGGGAGTAACTCAGAAGGGGAGGAACGATTTAAGAATCGCCTCTTTAAGAAGAGATAAAAAGTGGGTGGATCATGCGCGAAAAGCTGCCATCCAGCTTCTCAACTTTCCCAAAGAAGATGAAGGCATTGCTCTTTTGGTTCAAGAACTGGACCTATTTTTTGAACAAGGAGAAACTGAGTATTTGTTCAAGTCATAACCTTTATCCGACGAAATCGGTGAAGTTTTAAGGGCTATTTCTCTATGACGATATCCCACCGATCCAAACAATCAAGACACCTATAGAAAACCACCATTCCCTCGCTCCAGCCTTCTTCCGGTTCGTAGCTTCCTATACGACACCTTCCTCCGCAATCGACACAGATAATTTCTTCTGGGATTTCCATTGCCGCCTACATACTCTTCAGACTATTGTTACGCATCATGCGCATCGTATCGGGCATTGCTAAGGGAAGAAAGATTATCCCTCCTCAGATTGCTGAAGTGCGCCCGACTAAGGACCGAGTGCGTGAAGCTGCCTTTAATTCTATGAAAAGCTTCGACATGATTGAAGGCCGACATTTTTTCGACCTATTTGCAGGTTCAGGTGCGCTTGGTCTAGAAGCGCTTTCACGAGGCGCTCAGAAGGTTACCTTTGTTGACCATCAAAAAACTTGTATTGATGTTATTCGGAAAAATCTGGAGACATTAGGATTTGGTGACCTAGCCGAAGTCCGTCATTGTGACTATCTGCAAATAGTTAAAACTATCTCGAAGAAAGATGTCGTCCTCTTAGACCCGCCCTACGATTTTCAAGAGTGGGATAATCTCCTGGGGCTGTTACCGGCTGAAGTCGCAGTAATAGAATCGTCTCATGAAATTTCTCTTCCGAGTTCATGGAGGGAAATAAAATCTAAAAAATACGGATCAACCTTTCTAATTATTGCTGAGCGAGCAAAGGAAAAATACGAAACGCAGCCAACCAAACGCATATAAGCCCTGCATCTATCTTAAGTTTCCAATAGCCGCACCTCTTTAATAGGTCGCTTATCCTCTGAAGTGTTGGGCAAAACCTCAGGTAGAATACAGATATGGCAATAGCAATCTATCCCGGATCATTTGACCCACTCCATGACGGGCATGTTTCTGTAGTTGAAGTAGCATCTCAGATTTTTGAAATGGTTTATGTCTCAGCTATGTACAATCCATCGAAAGAAGGATTTCTTCCACTGGAAGAGAGAGAAGAACTGTTGGAAAAATGTTTCTCTCATCTTGACAATGTCATCACTATGAGTTCTTCGGGATTGGCCGTTCAAGCTGCAGAGAGTGTTTCTGCAACCCATATCGTAAAGGGGATAAGGGGCCCTGCAGATCTCGAAAGTGAAATCCAGATGGCGCAAACCAATAAAACGGTTTCTGGGGTACAGACCCTATTTATCCCTGCTGAGCCGCAACTTTCGTATCTTTCAAGTAGGTTTATACGCGAGATAGTGCTGCAAGAAGGAGATATCACTGGATTAGTTCCAGGTGAAGTTGCAGAGCATTTGGCGAGGGGGAAATAAAGTGACCGATTCTGGAGATTTAAACAATGGGAATGATGATGTCTTTGAACCAGTAACCCCATATCAAGCTCCAGAAGTAGAGAGGCTTCTTCAGACTCTGATAGATCTTGTCGAGGCTGCTAGGCCGGTACCGCTTTCAGCTTCTTCGATGATTAACAAAGCGGAAGTGCTTGATATTCTGAAGGATATCTCAGTTCGGTTACCTGACGAAATTCGAGCAGCGCGTTGGTTATTGAAGCAACGAGAAGACTTTTTGGCCCGAACGCAAAGAGAAGGCGATGAGCTTATGGATTTAGCACGTGCACGTGCAGGTCAAATGGTCCAAAGATCAGAAGTTGTTAAGGCAGCCGAAGTTCATGCAAGACGAATAGTAGACGCTGCAGAAAGCGACGCCCGTCGTTTGAAATTAGAAACTGAAGACTTTTGTGATCAAAGACTTGCAAGTTTTGAAGCACTTCTCAACAGAACTGTTCTTTTGGTCGCTGATGGCAGGGCGAAATTACAAGGTGATCCTTTGGCAGACCTTTCTGAAGCCCATCAACCTCAAGCGGTAGAGAACGAAAGCGGCCCTAGCCTATACGATCAGGACGAAAGTGGCAGCAGTACCTAAGCCAGAAAACCCTCTTTGTTTTGACCTTCCAAAATTATTCAAAAGAGAAGGAAGGGCGGCTCTTGAGATTAAGTGGCAATTGGAAAATCTGTCAACGAGTTATTCGGAAGCTCAGCACTTAGATGGTCAACTTAGCGCCGAATCCTCCGGAGAGAAAATAGTCGTAAGCGGTAGTTTGCTTCTTACATGGAGCGGACCTTGCAGAAGGTGCCTTGAAACTACCAGTGGCGTTAGCGAGCTAACCATTTCTGAAATTTATGAATCTGACTTTTCAGAAGGGGAGACATTCGAGATTCCGCTAGACCAAACCCTCGATTTGAAACCAATGTTACAAGAACAAATCCTTCTCGCATTGCCATTGACTCCCTTGTGTGCAGATGATTGTAAGGGCCCTATCCCCGAAGAATATCCTGCAGGCATTACAAGTGAACAAGACGGAGAAGACGGAGAAGACGACACTGATGCACCAATTGACCCAAGATGGAAGATTTTAGGCACTATAAATTTTGATGAAAAAGAAACGAATTGAGAGTTTTGATTCTGGCAGAAGTTAATGAACCAGAGAACATTCTCCTCCAGAGGCAACGGTTCGCTATTTTTATCTGTAAATTGGACATACTATGGCAGTCCCAAAAAAGAAAACATCTAAGTCAAAAACACGGAGCCGACGAAGCTCCGCATGGAAACTCTCAGCGTCGACTTTAAACAAATGCCCCCGCTGTGGATCAGCTCGTCGTCCGCATCATGTTTGCGGAAATTGTGGATGGTATAACGGGCGCGAAGCGCTAGAACTTAACTAGGAAAATTAAGGTTCTCAAATGGACCCTAATGCCTTACCAGTAGCAGTAGATGCAATGGGTGGCGATAACGCACCTTCCGAAATCATCAAGGGTGCAGAATTAGCATTGGAAGCTGGAATTCCTGTCCTACTTGTCGGCCAGCCAGATGCGCTAACAGGTATTTCTGACATCCCAACAAAGTTTGCTTCTGAGGTCATAGGAATGGGAGAGGATCCGGCGTCAGCAGTTCGCAAGAAAAAAGACTCGTCACTTGTTCGATCCGCTGAAGCTGTCCGTGATGGTCACGCCATTGCGATGGTAAGCGCTGGGAATACTGGTGCGACTATGGCATCGGCTTTACTCAAGATAGGAAGAATCCGCGGTGTCTCAAGACCAGCAATAGCTACTCCTATTCCTGTTCTTGGCAGGACGAAACCAAATATTCTTCTGGATTCCGGAGCGAATGCCGAATGCAACCCGGAATGGTTGGTTCAATTTGCTGAAATGGGTGCTGTATATGCAAGAGATAGGTTCAGCACTTCGAAGCCCAAAATCGGACTACTTTCAATCGGCGAAGAACCCGGCAAAGGATCATCACTAGCAAAGGAGGCATTTAAACTTTTGAGTGATCAAGACTGGCAGAAGAGATGCTCTGGAGAATTTGTGGGAAATGTTGAGGGAAGAGATTTGATGAATCCAGATATTGACGTAATTGTCACAGATGGGTTTACAGGGAACGTCGCCCTAAAGACACTTGAAGGAACCGCAAAATCTATCGTTAGTTCTTTACTAGATGCATTTTCTTCAACTCCAGAGGCGGCGGAAGGGGCGAAATTGCTAGCTCCTGCGCTTCTTCCACTATATGAAAGACTTGACCCCGAATCCGTTGGAGGGGCGATACTGCTAGGGATTAAGGGAGTCGCAATTGTCAGTCATGGTTCCTCAGGGCCGAAAGCAATCTTCAATGCAATTTCCATAGCGCACGAACTATCTACTGATAAGCATGTTCAACATCTAGAGGAAGTCATTAGACGATAGAGATTTCTCTTTCAAGAACTCCACGAAACACTATCTATAGCTAGAATCAAGATTATCTGAAAAGGAAAGATCACTTATGCCCGCAGAAACACATATGCAAGGAGACCCTCTGGGTCGAGATGAGATTTTGAAATTAGTCAAAGACCGCCTAGGGGAAATACTTGAAGTGGAGCCGACTTCTATCAAGGAAGGAGACTCTTTCAGGGAGGACCTTGATGCCGACTCGCTTGCATTGATTGAACTAGTCGAGGCAATCGAGGAAGAACTTTCTGAAAGATCGATTGATTTTAGAATAGAAGATGAAGATTTGGAAGACCTCAAGAGCGTTCGTGATGCTGTTGAGTATGTCAATTCACGGTTAGGTTAACGGTATTGCCGCCAAATAATTTTGAAGCTTTGTCTGAGAAACTAAAATACAAGTTCAATGATACTGAACTTGTCCAAGTAGCTTTAACGCATAGTTCTTGGTGTGCTGAGAACAGAGGGAGTACCTCGAATGAACGGCTGGAGTTTCTAGGTGATGCTGTTCTAGGGATGGTAGTAACCCGATATATCTACGATCAGTATCCGGAATTATCAGAGGGAAAACTCAGCCAGCTGCGCGCTCTCGTAGTGAGTTCATCCAGCCTGTCACAACTAGCAGAAGAACTAGGTGTCGGATCATATTTAAGATTAGGTAAGGGCCAAACTACAGCTGGTAGCCCCATGCCCCCATCCATACTCGAGGATGCAATGGAGGCAATCATAGGAGCGGTCTTCTTGGATGGAGGTTGGGAAGCAGCAGATGAGCTGGTCCTACAGCTACTAGGCAATCAAATCGAAGAGAATTCAGAAAGAAATAACGAAGATGCGAAAAGCAGATTACAAGCTTTAGCGGGCCAACAGTTTTCGGCCGCACCAGAGTATGAATTTAAAAGCGAAGGACCCGCACATGAGAAGAGGTTTTTCGTTGATGTTTCTATTAACGAAAACGTTCTCGGCCATGGGGAAGGTCGGAGCAAAAAAGAAGCCATGCAATTAGCCGCAGAACAGGCATTGGACTTTCTCATGGATGAAGAACATCCCAATACCGATAAGATGCTTTAATCAGTATCACAAGAGGAAAAAATGATCGAACTTCCTGAAGTTGAAACCATACGAAGAGACCTAGACAGAGATTGCGTCGGGAAAAAAATAAAGAGTGTAGAAGTCAAAATTGCTCGGATCGCAGGCGGTACGAACAATAAGACGCTGATCGAAAAAAGTTTCGATCAAGAGAAAGTAACATCTGTGCGAAGAATCGGCATGTTTTTATGCGTTGACTTCTCAAATGAGTTAAGCCTACTTTTTGGACTTGGCACGGGTGGGCAGATGTTGAGAGTCCCAAATAAGGAAGAAGTGAACTCGCGAACCGGAGTAGTGCTCGCTTTTACCCAACAAGGCCAACTTAGGCTCATTGATAATAACGCCGATGCAAATGTTTCATGTCATGAAACGGAGAGCATCTTCGAAGACCGCCCAGAACTTTTAGAACTAGGTATAGACCCGATAGACAACCCTGTTACTTGGGGAGAGTTTGCATATCAGCTCCATGCACACAAAATAAAACTAAAAACAATTCTTACTGATCAGAACTTTTTGGTCGGATTAGGCCCAATGTATGCGGACGAAATCCTATTTGAAGCTGGACTCCGATACGACAGGTTGTCAGATTCTCTAACCACGAACGAGGTACGCCGACTATGGCAATCCATGGTACAAACTCTTTACGATGCCGTTAAATACGGTGGATCAAGCATAGAAGGTAGTTTCTTTGTTGGGATCACCGGAGAACCAGGATCTTACCAAGAGCACCATTCGGTCTATGAAAAGCATGGCGATCTAAGTCCCCGATCTCGAAAACCTATTGCTCGATCAAAATTCGGTGGTGAGTGGACTTACTACTGCGAACAGAGCCAAGTCTAAAACAGCAAAAAATAAAGTTACAAACGTGTAATTTGCCGCTGAAGCGACTATGTTCGCCCTGTGTTCTTAAAATCAATGACCTTAAAGGGGTTCAAGTCCTTTGCAGATTCCACTGTCTTAGATTTTGAGCCAGGAGTAGCAGTAGTTGTAGGGCCAAACGGAAGTGGGAAGTCCAATGTAGTTGATGCGATTGCTTGGGTCCTTGGAGCACAGGCCCCCGCCTCGGTGCGCTCACAGAAAATGGATGATGTTATTTTCGCCGGTACTTCTAAGAGGGCGGCCTTAGGCCGAGCCGAGGTTGCATTAACAATCGATAACTCTGCAAGAACGCTCCCAATTGATTTTGAGGAAGTGACCATAAAGAGAACGTTGTTTCGGGATGGAGAAAGTGAATACTCCATGAACGAGGTTTCCTGTCGACTTTTGGATATTCAAGAGCTCCTAAGCGATACAGGTGTAGGTCGACATCAACACGTTATAGTTTCGCAGGGGCAAATCGATGCAGTGCTCAATGCGAAACCAGAAGAACGTCGGACCATCATTGAAGAAGCAGCAGGAATCCTAAAATATCGAAGGCGAAAAGAGAAATCTCAACGCCGACTCAAGGCATCAGAAGAGAACCTCACGCGTTTGCAAGATCTAGTTCGTGAAGTAAAAAGGCAACTAAAGCCTTTGGAACGCCAAGCAGAAGCTGCCCGCACACATGGGACACTGGCATCAGAACTCAGTACCTTACAAATTCATCTCGCCGGGAAAGAAATCGCTGCTCTGCGTGAAGTAATTAACGCTGTTCAAGGAGGTCGTAAGGAGCAGGGGGTTTCGGAAAAAAACTTGCGGTCTAAGCTAAACACGCTCGACACTGACATAGAAACTGCCGAAGAGAAATTAGCCTCAACAGGGACCGGCGAAGCAAGTGATCAACTTGCTGCTGCGGAGGGTTCAAAAGAGCGAGCAAGAGGACTGCAGGCCTTACTTTCAGAACGAATTGCTGGGTTGGAACGTGACCTTGATCGGCGCCTAGATGGAGGAGTTATAGAAACTCTGGAAGCGGAAGCTGCGAGACTTCAAAAAGAGCTTAAAGAAACTTACGAGAAGGCCCAGTTTCTCCAACCCTCGACGTTGGAAGTTGCCGAAGCTGAGAGGTATCTAAAAGAAGAAAGACTTGAATACCAACAAAAATTATTTGAGGAAATCACTCCTAATGGAATACATGCTGCAGAAGCTCGAGGTAAATTAGCGGCAATTAAAATCTCCATAGGAACGCTCGAGGGCGATAGCGACCAACTCCAACAGAAAATTGCATCCTTAAAAAAAGAAGAAGGTAACAACAGTGACCTTCTGAACAGCCTTGGCCACAAGATGTCAATGATTGACCAGCAAAAGAATAAACTAGCCATGGAGATTGAGACTCTCATCGAGTCAGAACGAAAAGCAAAAGAAGAAGAGAGAAATACCGAAGATCTTTTAGCTGAATCGAAATTAGAAAGCAAAGCATGGATTGCACGGGCAGATGCGTTGTCGGAAGCGCTAGATCAGGCTAGGAAATCGAGTGGAGTGGACGAAATCTCAGATTTGGATGGCGTATTTGGAACTCTCTTAGAACTCATCGACATCGATGAAGGTTGGGAAGCAGCTTTCGAAGCCGCAATTGGGTCGAGTTTCGGCTCTGTGATTGTTCGAGATTTGGAGACAGCAAAGCGAGCTCTGGAGGCGCTTCGATCAGGAAACCTTTCAGGAGGAGTGATCGCTGTAGACGGACTAATGATATCCGGTGAAGACGGAACATTGAGAGCCCATGTGCGTTCCGTAAACGCTTCCATAGGGAGCCTGCTGGATAGCTTACTTAGAGGTGTTGATGTAGTAGACGATTGGAAGTCGGGTGTGGCAATGGCTGCATCAAACCCTGAAGGGATATATGTAACTCAAGATGGAGATAGGTTCGCTCCAGAAGGATGGCGAGTAGGAGTAGCAGGAACAGCTGCAACTGGAAGCGCGCTTGAAGAAGCACTCTCGCAGTCAGAAAAATCGATTGCAGCAGTAAAACAGTTAGAAAAGACCCAGAGTGATTGTAGGCGTGTTCGAAAAGATGCAATACACGCTCTAGAAAACTGCCGGAATCAATTAAAGATGACGGAAAGAGACCATGAAGAAATGAAAGATGCGTACTCTAGGGCTCAAAGTGATTTGCGAGCGTTGCGGGTGGAAGCCGAGGGTTTAGAGCTTCAGAATGCTGCAACGAATCGGTCACTTGAAGAGCAAATCAGAACCCGTGAAGAGCTAATTAACGAACTGCCAGAATTGGAGTTGTTTGAAAATAAAGCCCATGAACGAAGCAAGATAGCGGAAGAAGCTGGGAAGGAGCTAGATCGAAAAGCTTCGGAATTAGGAGAGCGACGAACAGAAATAGAGACTCAGGTAGCAGCTAATGAAGAAAGAAAGCAGTTTCTAGAGAATCGCCTAGCAGATGTTAATCAACGACTGGAAGGGTATTCGGCTGAAAGGTCTGATGCTAAGAACCATCGAATCCACTTAGAGAAAAAGCTTCGACTTGCTGAAGTATTACGCACAATAGTTAAAGAGAAGTCCGCGAAAGTGGAAAAAGAACTGACGAATTTAAGAAAAATACGGCAAGAACAATCTGAAGCTGCACTTGAAGCGGTAGGGCGACTAGACGGCTACCGGAAACAGCGAGCTGAGGCTGAAATAGAATTATCAAAAATTCGGGAAGAACTTCACCGGGCAGAGCTTCAAGAGGCTGAGTCAACGCTTAAGTTGGAGGCGGCCGTAGACGGCCTGAGAAGGGACCACGATTGCGAGCCTGGCATTGCAGTAGGAACGGAATGTCCAGAACTTGAAGGGATTACGCCTAAGGCTCGAGTTAGAGAACTTGAGCGAGAATTAAAGATCATGGGACCAGTTAACCCACTCGCCCTTGAAGAATTTGAAGCGCTGCACAGTCGTTATGAGTTTCTTATTGAGCAATTAGAGGATGTAAAAGAATCTAGACGTGAACTTAACAAAGTTATTCGTGCCATTGATAAAGAGATTGTCGCTGTCTTTAGTTCTGCGTTCTCTGACATCGCAACAAACTTTGAACTCTTGTTCTCCTCCCTCTTTCCAGGGGGAGTCGGAAGTCTTAAGCTGACTAAGCCCAATAATCTTTTGGAGACAGGAATTGAGATCGAAGCAAAGCCATCCGGAAAGAACGTAAAAAAACTTTCCTTGTTATCAGGAGGGGAGCGTTCCCTTACTTCTTTAGCTTTCTTATTCTCTATTTTTCGAAGCCGGCCATCACCTTTCTACGTCTTGGATGAAGTCGAAGCAGCGCTTGACGATGTAAATCTTCAACGTTTTCTGCAACTCATCCGAGAATTCCGCGACGAAGCCCAGCTAATAATAGTCAGCCATCAGAAGCGGACTATGGAAGCAGCAGATTGCATCTACGGAGTGACAATGCAGCCAGGGGGCTCAACAAGGGTTTTGAGTGAAAGGCCAACCCAAGAACCCCCACTTATTGAAGCTCAGAAAGAAGTATCACTCAGATAGCACTCACGGCCCTCTTGCAATATCACTAGCGGATCAGGTGGCTAATACCCAGTTGCGAATTTGGGAGATAGAGTATGAGGAATCAAGCTCGGTCATGTGCCGGCTATGTTGCTTCCCAATTAGATCCTATTTATAGAAAATATGACTCACGAGAATGACTCAGACGATTTAGCGCCGAACTTCCATGGATCTTACACGGATCCGTTCGAAGAAAAGGCAGAAGATCTTTCAACTCAGGATGCGCCTATCGTGAAAGAGGCATTTGAAAGTCATAGCGATTCCCATTTTGGTGATCGAACGAGCACAGGTATACATATTGCTATAGGTAACGAACGAAACGCTGCACAGGATGAAAAGGATATTGACTGGGATGACGGGGCTCTGAGCTATGGAAGAAGCAGACATTTTCTCGGCAGATCCGCCCTCATAGTTCTTATAGCCGCTGCGCTCATCTTGGGTGGAGTGTTCATTGGTATTTATGGTTGGGGTGAATCTGATGAGCTGGTCGTTGAACAAGTCGAAGTCCCTACCCCTGAACCTATACCCCCTGCGGATGAACAGGTCCAGCAAGAGGAAGTTCCGCTGCCTGAGGCGGAAATTCTGGAGCTAGGTGAAATTGTTGAACCGGTAACCGCTGTTGCAGCTGCCGTTTCGCCGTCGGTTGTTAGAATTGATACCTCCACAGGTACAGGGAGTGGAATAATTCTTGACTCTTCAGGGCGAGTGGTCACGAATGCGCATGTCGTAAATGGGGCTCAAAAAGTAGATATCCGATTCGCTGATGGAACCAGAGCTCAAGGGACTGTCCTAGGTTCAGACCCGAACGTTGACATAGCGATTGTAAGAATTGAAGGTGACGCAGCCTTCGAAGAAGCTGAATTTGCTTCTTCCGATACTGTTCAAGTGGGTCAACTTGCAGTTGCAATAGGAAGCCCATTCGGCCTTGAGCAAAGCGTTACAGCTGGAATTGTTTCAGCTGTAAATCGAGCTGTGCAACATGCCAACATAATTGACGGAAGTACAACTGTTATGGAAATGATTCAAACTGATGCACCAATAAACCCTGGAAACTCCGGAGGGGCTTTAGCCGACAGACAAGGGCGAGTTATAGGTATGAATACCTCCATTCGAACAGATGGAATAGTCTCAGGAAATCTCGGTGTTGGCTTCGCTATTCCAAGTGACACAATTCTTCTAGTCGCTGAGAGAATAGTCAACGGAGAATCACTTGATGTAGGTTTTCTAGGGCTTACTGGACAGGACTCCGCATTGGGTCGACCTGGTGCTCTAATTATAGATGTTCTTGAAGGATGCCCAGCTTTGGAATGGGGGCTTCTCCCAGGGGATCTAGTCGTATCGGTGGATGGATCTCCAATTCTTGGTATTTCTGAACTTGCCGCTAAAACACGCATAACCTCACCTGGAACTCCGGTAGAGATTGGGGTTATTCGAAATGGTGAGGAAGTTTTTTTCGTTGTTGTTCTAGGAACCGTAGGGTGTAATTAAGGCGGAGCTAATGGTTAATTTCTCTCGCCAGTTGAGCAACACTAGAAAGAAGTTTTTATTTTTCGGAGGGGCATCTCGAGGACGTTTGCTTGACGAGTCGATTTGGGTCGAGATAGAAGAAGCGTTAATCGGCGCAGACGTAGGAGTAGGACTAACTTTAAAAATTGTTGAAAATTTGAAGGAGGGATCAAAAAAGAAAAACGCAGAGACTCTGGACGATTTAACTGAGATATTGAAAGAGCAACTTAAGAAGATCTTGTCAGGTCACGATTTATCTCTAGCTTCTGATGGCTCACCAGCAGTATGGCTACTTGTAGGAGCCAATGGTGTGGGGAAAACAACAACGATAGGGAAATTGGCGCATAGAGCACAGAATGGGGAGAGTGCAGTCGTATTAGCTGCGGGCGATACATTTCGCGCTGCTGCTTCAGAGCAATTGGAGTTATGGGCTGAACGCACAGGAGTTCATATCGTGAAGGGAGCTGAAGGGGCAGATCCAAGTTCTGTTATTTATGATGCGACTGAGTTCGCTTCTGCTCGCGGAGCGACTCTTGTAATAGCCGACACAGCTGGAAGGCTGCATACAAAGAAAAATCTAATGGAGGAACTTTCCAAAATTCAACGAGTTGCAGAGAAAGGGTCAGGGACAGTAAATGAAATTTTATTGGTCCTAGATTCGACAACTGGGCAAAACGGATTAGCTCAAGCATCTCAATTCGCTGAAGCAGTTGATTTAACGGGCATTGTCCTAACGAAGTTAGATGGGTCTTCGAAAGGTGGCATTATTTTTGCGATACAAGAGCAATTAGGTATCCCCGTGAAGCTTGTAGGCATTGGAGAAGACCTTGAAGACCTTGTTCCATTCGATGCAGGTAATTTCGTAGATGCTTTATTCGAAACAAAGTAATAGAGTGTATGCGGCTATAAGTTGCGTAATTCAGAGTAATTCGAGGTAGTAGTGTTCGAAATCTTATCCGATCGACTTTCAGGCATATTCGGAAGCCTTAGGAGCAAAGGTCGACTTACTGAAGGCGATATAGACGAAGTACTCAGCGAAGTGAGGGTCGCCCTTTTGGAGGCTGATGTAAATCTTGGAGTCGTTAAGGACTTCCAATCATCTGTCAAGCAAAGATGTATCGAATCCGAGATTCACAAAGCTTTGAACCCAGCTCAGCAAGTAATTAGATGCGTTAATGATGAGCTGGTTGATGTACTAGGTGGAGACACGATCAGTTTCTCTTATGCTGTGAAACCCCCTACCGTTGTCTTGCTGGCTGGACTCCAAGGTGTCGGGAAGACTACGAGTGCTGCAAAACTTGCAAGATGGTTTAAGGCTCAAGGGAGAAACCCAATTCTTATCGGCGCGGACCTACAACGACCTGCGGCTGTGGAACAACTCCGAACTCTGGGTAATTCGATTGATGTTCCTGTGTTCTCAAGTCCGGGAGATCCAGTCGAGACAGCACTAGCGGGGCTGGCTGAGGCAGGCCGCTTGGGACGAGATGTAGTGATTTGCGACACTGCTGGCCGCTTGAGTGTCGATGAAGAGTTGATGGAGGAAATTCAAAAAATTTCTGATTCAATCTCACCTCATTACACTCTTTTTGTAATTGATTCGATGGCTGGTCAAGATGCCGTAAATGTCGCTGAAGCATTTCATGAGAAACTTGAAATCGACGCAATGATCCTTACTAAACTTGATGGTGACTCAAGAGGTGGGGCAGCATTATCTGCAAAATCAGTAGTCGGGAAACCAATTGCATTTGCCTCCACCGGTGAAAAGCTCGAAGATTTCGAGTTGTTTCATCCTGACAGGCTATCTAGCAGGATTCTTGGGATGGGTGATGTCCTTACGCTGATCGAAAAAGCTGAAGAAACATTCGATAAAGATGAAGCCGAGAAAGCAGCAGCCAGGCTCTTGGAAGGGCAGTTCACTCTTGATGATTTTCTTGAA